>PBKX01000018.1 GCA_002722215.1 Flavobacteriales bacterium
AATCTGAGGAACCAAAAGCCGAGGAGCCAAAAGTAGAGGAGCCAAAAGCCGAGGAGCCAAAAGCCGAGGAGCCAAAAGCTGAGGATCCAAAATCTGAGGAACCAAAAGCTGAGGAGCCAAAAGCTGAGGATCCAAAAGGAGACGATGATGAAGCGAATAAAAAAGAATAAGAAGAAAATTAACTTTTTCTTCTCTTATTTGGGTTTTTTTGATTAAATATTTTAACTATTGTTAATGTGAAAGATCGTGCAGTATTAATTTTAGCAGATGGCACTACACTTTTTGGTAAAAGTGCAGGGATTAAGTCTACTTCTGTTGGTGAGCTTTGTTTTAATACTGGAATGACTGGCTATCAAGAAATTTTTACAGATCCATCTTATTATGGTCAAATTATGGTTACTACAAATGCTCATATTGGTAACTATGGTTATTCTGATATTGAAATTGAATCAGATTCTATTAAGATTGCAGCTTTAGTCTGTAAAGATTTTAATTTTCATAACTCGCGTTATGCTTCTTTAGGTGATCTTCAATCTTATTTTAAAAAAGAAAAAATAGTATGTATTTATGATATTGATACAAGAGCTTTAGTTCGCCATATTAGAGATAAGGGGGCCATGAATGCTATAATATCTTCAGATAATTTAAATATAGATCATTTACAAAATCAATTAAAAGAAGTGCCTGACATGGAAGGATTAGAATTATCATCGTTTGTTTCAACTGATAAAGCATATACTTTGGGTGATGAAAATTCTAAATATAGGGTTGCAGTATTAGATTTTGGGATAAAGAAAAGTATTTTAAAATGTTTAATTGATCGAGGTACCTTTGTTAAGGTTTTCCCCATGACAGCTTCTTTGGATGAGATATCTTCATTTGAGCCAACAGGTATTTTCTTGTCTAATGGACCAGGAGATCCTTCAGTCATGTCTAGTGTTATTTCTATGATACGTGAAATTTTAACTTCTTCAATACCTGTTTTTGGTATATGTTTAGGTCATCAATTAATGGCCTTAGCTGGTGGTTTGAAGACATTTAAAATGCATACAGGCCATCGAGGCATTAATCATCCAATTATAAATCTAAAAACTAATAAGTGTGAAGTGACTTCTCAAAATCATGGATTTTCAATTGATGAGAATAGTTTATTGAAAAATAAAAATATCGAAATTACACATCGAAATTTAAATGATAATTCGATTGAAGGTATTAGATTTTTAGACCGAAGATGTTTTTCTGTTCAATATCATCCTGAGTCATCTCCTGGCCCACATGATTCTAGATATCTTTTTGATAACTTTGTGGATAATATGGATTTTTATATAAATGAGATTCATGTCTAAAATTCAAAATATAATTGCTAGACAAATTTTAGATTCTAGGGGAAATCCTACAGTAGAGGTTGATGTATATACACAAAATGGTATGTTAGGTAGGGCATCAGCTCCATCTGGCGCGTCTACGGGTATATATGAAGCTTTGGAAATAAGAGATCATAAATTAAATTACTATAGAGGAAAAAGTGTTCTTAAGGCTATTCAAAATATTAATAATTATTTAAAACCAGCATTATTAGGTTTAGATATTTTTGATCAAGCTTTTATTGATCAAAAAATGATTGATTTAGATGGCACGGACAATAAATCAAATCTAGGGGCAAATGCTATTCTGCCAATTTCTTTAGCTGTTGCTAAGGCGGCATCAGCAGAAAAAAAAATTGGTTTGTATGAATATTTGTCTAATGATCAATTTATTTTGCCTGTTCCCATGATGAATATTTTAAATGGGGGCATGCATGCAGATAATAATATCGATTTCCAGGAATTTATGATTATTCCTAATTCTGCAAATAGTTTTTCAGATGCTCTTAGAATGGGCACAGAGGTTTTTTATGCTTTGAAAGACAATCTAAAAAAGAGAAATTTTTCGACTAATGTCGGCGATGAAGGAGGTTTTGCTCCCAATATTGTTTCCAATAAAGAGGCGATTGATATCATCTTATTATCTATAATAGATGCAGGTTATAAAGTGAAGGATGATATTTCTATTGCTATTGATGCTGCTGCTTCAGAATTTTATGATAAAAACAAAAAACTCTATTGTTTTGGAGGAAACGAGTTGAATTCATCTGATATGGTAAGTTTTTGGACTTCTTGGATTGATAGTTATCCTATTATTTCAATTGAAGATGCTTTAGATGAAGATGATTGGGCTGGTTGGGCTGAAATGACCAAGCAGAATTCGGGTATTCAACTTGTCGGTGATGATTTGTTTGTTACTAGCAATACAAGATTACAGAAAGGTATTGATCAATCTGTAGCTAATTCTATTTTAATTAAATTAAATCAAATAGGGACTTTAACTGAAACATTAGCAACGATAGAATTAGCAAAAAAGAATAATTATACAACAGTAATTAGTCATCGTTCAGGAGAAACTGAAGATGTTACAATTGCTGATTTAGCAGTTGGCTCTTGTGCTGGTCAAATAAAAACAGGTTCTGTTTCTAGATCAGATAGAGTGAGTAAGTATAACCAATTATTAAGAATAGAAGAAAAGTTAGGTCCAAATGCTATTTACCAAGGCTTCCCAAATATAAAAAAATGATTATGAAGAATTTAAAAGAAAAATTTGAAGAAAAAATAGATGAATCAAGAGCTCGCGTTAAGAATTTAGTCAATGAATATGGTGATAAAATAGTTGGTGAAATTAGTTTAAGGCAAATATATTCAGGTATGCGAGGCATGTTATGTATGGTTACTGAGACATCTAAGTTAGACCCTAATGAAGGTATACGTTTTAGAGGTTATTCACTGCCTGAGATTCAAGATGTTTTACCAAGAGCAAAAAATTCTAATCAACCATTGCCGGAGGGCATGTTTTATTTGATGTTAATAGGTGAATTACCAACAGAGGAAGATGTTCGCTTAATTAGTTTAGAATTGGAGAAGAGAGCATTTGTTTCAGAGTATGTCTTTAATGTGATTAATAATTTGCCTAAGGATATGCATCCTATGACACAATTTTCAATTGCGATTTTGTCTTTACGTGATGAAAGTGAATTTACAAAAGCCTATAAGGGTGGGGTGAATAAGCAACAATATTGGGATTCTACTTTTGAAGATGCTCTTAATTTAATTGCTAAGCTACCTCGAATTGCATCTTATATTTATAGAAGAAATTATCATAATGAGGACTATATTGAGCCAAAGGAGGATCTTGATTGGTCTGCTAATTTTGCCCATATGCTTGGTTTTTCAAATTCAGAATTTACAGATTTAATTCGACTTTATATGACGATTCATTCCGATCATGAAGGAGGTAATGTTTCAGCACACACTTCACATTTGGTTGGCTCTGCATTAAGTGACGCTTATTTATCTTTTTCAGCAGGCATGAATGGTTTGGCTGGCCCATTGCATGGCTTAGCCAATCAAGAAGTTGTTAAATGGTTATTGTCTATGCAAAATGATTTAGGTGGAGGCCTGCCTTCAAGAGATCAAATTGCAGAATATGTTCAGAAAACTTTAGATTCAGGAAAAGTTATTCCTGGTTTTGGACATGCTGTTTTAAGAAAAACAGATCCTAGATATACTGCGCAACGAGAATTTGCATTGAAGTATTTAGCTGATGATGAATTATTTTTATTAGTTAGTCGAGTTTTTGAAGTGGTTCCCCCAATATTAGAAGCTACTGGTAAAGTGAAGAATCCATGGCCGAATGTAGATGCTCATTCAGGTATATTATTGTTAAAGTATGGTATGGTTGAGTATGACTTTTTTACTGTTTTATTTGGGGTATCAAGATCATTGGGTATAATGTCGCAATTAATTTTAAGTAGAGCACTAGGTATGCCTATTGAGAGGCCAGGGTCTACGACAACTGATATAATGATTAATAAGTTTTCTAGTTAATTCAATTGTTGCCTATTGTGCTCAAAAATTATAATTCCTGTAGCGACGGATGCATTTAGTGAGTTTGTTTTTCCAAGAATAGGAATTTTACCAATCTCATCACTTAATTTTAGCAGTGTCTTGGATATTCCATTTTTTTCAGAGCCAATTAATATAAGTGTAGGTTTTTTAAAATCGATCTGATCTATATTCTTTTCCCCTTTTTCCGAACACGCAATAATCGCTAATCCACTTGATTTAGCTGTTTTTACAATTTTCTCTAGACTATCTTCCCTACAAATATTAATATTTTGGATTGCACCTGCGGAAGCTTTAATAGCTATTTCATTGATTTGCGCAGATTCTTTTTTTGGAATTATAATACCATGAACACCCATTGCTTCGGCGCTTCTACAAATAGAGCCAAAATTTCTTACGTCTGTTATTCTATCTAGTAAAATAAATAGAGGAAAATTTCCTTGACTAAAAACTTGCGATAGTAAGTTTTCAAAATTTTGAAAAATCACGTGAGAAGCAATAGCAATTACACCTTGATGATTTTTTTGTGTTAATCGATTTAATTTATGTTTTGGAACTAATTTTAAATTAATATTTCTATGTTTGGATGTATCTTTTATTTTCGATGACCATTCTTTTTGAATATCTTTCTGGAGAAAAATGGTGTCAATTTCTTTTTTTGATTCTAAAAGTTCTAGTACAGGCCTAATGCCATAGATGGTTAATTTTTTATTCATATGATTGGTTTCTGTCTATTTAATGATGGTTATATATTTATTTAAATATAAGGATAATCTTTATTTGAAAATTATTACATTTGGTGTATTAAACTTTTTATTATGAGTCAAAAATTAGTCGCATTTGGTTTTTTGTTTTTTCTTTTCTTTGTATTGTCATCTTGTTATACCGTAACAAGGCCTGTGCCTTGTCCTGGTTTGGTCGACGTGGAACTTGATTCTAAAGAAATTTCATCATCTATTAGATAGTTAAACTTCTCCATTTGAAGAAAGCTCTTATTAATAAAAAGCCCAATTGGTTACGCGTTAAATTGCCATCTGGCAAGAAATTCAGAGAACTTAGAAATTTAGTTAATAATCATCGATTACATACTATTTGTGAAAGTGGTAATTGTCCCAATATGGGCGAATGTTGGGGTGCTGGAACTGCCACATTTATGATATTAGGTAATATATGTACTCGATCTTGTGGTTTTTGTGCAGTTGCAACTGGAAAACCTAAAATGGTAGATTGGTCTGAACCTGAGAGAGTTGCTCGATCAGTTAAATTAATGGATGTGAAACATTGTGTTATTACTTCTGTAGACAGGGATGATCTAGATGATTGCGGTGTTAATATATGGGTTGAAACAATTAACGCAGTGCGGAGACTTTCTCCACAAACAACATTAGAAACATTAATCCCGGATTTTAAAGGCAATATTAAAATAATCAAAAAAATCGCATTTGTTAAGCCAGAAATTGTCTCTCATAATATTGAAACAGTTGAAAGATTAACACAACAAGTTCGAATACAGGCAAAGTATAAAAGAAGTTTGTTAGTCTTGGAAAAATTAAAAGAGCAAGGCGTTAAGCGAACTAAGTCAGGCTTAATGTTAGGTTTGGGGGAATCAAAAGAGGAGATAATTAGTACGATGGCAGATTTAAGAAAGGTTAATGTTGATATATTAACATTAGGTCAGTATTTACAACCTACAAAAAAACATCTTCCAGTAAATAAATTTATTTCTCCAGATGAATTTAAAGATCTTAAATTACAGGGTCTAGAAATGGGATTCAAGTATGTTGAGTCAGGTCCTTTAGTAAGATCTTCTTATCATGCAGAAAAACATTTATTTTAATTTAAGATGAAAAGAATAGCTATTAATGGATTTGGTAGAATTGGTAGAGTTCTATTTAGAATTTTAATGCAAAATGAACTTTATCAAATTATAGCAATTAATGATCTTGCAAGTCCAAAAATACTTAGTCATTTATTAAAATATGACTCGATACATGGGAGATATAATGGTGACATTCGTTATACTAAAGAATCTATTATCGTAGATGGGAAAGAAATCCATATTTTGAATAATTCTGATATAGATTCTTTACCTTGGATGAAACTGAAGATTGACGTAGTTTTCGAGTGTACAGGTTTATTTAGAACATTTAAAGAAAATTTTTCACATATCAATGCTGGAGCAAAAAAAGTTATTTTATCTTCTCCTCCAATTGATGATATAAGTATGATCGTTTTAGGTGTCAATGATCATTTGATTAAAAAAACAGATCAAATTTTCTCTAATGCGTCTTGCACAACTAATTGTGCTGCGCCAATGATTAAAATTTTGCATGATGCTTTTTGTGTCAATAGTGCATATGTTACAACAGTTCATTCCTATACATCCGACCAAAATTTACATGACTCTATTCACTCGGATTTAAGGCGAGCTAGGTCTGCTCCTAATTCTATTATTCCTACAACCACTGGTGCTGCAAAAGCATTGTCAAATATATTTCCTAATATAGAATTAAGTGGTTGTGGCATTAGGGTTCCGGTGTCTAATTGTTCTTTAATTGATATTACATGTATCCTTGCTAAGGATGTTGATATACAAATGGTGAATAATTTATTTAAAATAAAATCAGAAACGGATTTTAATTCCATTGTGTTTTACAATACAGATCCAATTGTTTCTGTTGACATTAGATCAAATCCATATTCTTGTGTTTTTGATTCAGAATTAACTTATGTTTCGGGAAAGATGGTAAAGGTCGTAGGTTGGTATGATAATGAATATGGATATTCGTCTAGGTTGGTAGATCTATTGTCAAAAATTTTTTAGGCATGTATGAATAGTTTTTCTGATTAATTGTTCGGTGTCTTTTGCCTCTAGACAGTGTCTTTTTAAGAATTCACTATTTGATATTCCTAAAATTTTCTTAACATATGATGGATATGTTTCCATACGTTGTTTTAAATCATTTTTCTTTAATTCAGGGTGAAATTGTGTGCAATAAATAGGTTTTTTTTTAAATCGAAATGCTTCATTTTTTACTTTTTTTGATGATGCTAGTAAGATCGCATCATGAGGTAGTTTATCAACAATATCCTCATGCCCCATTTGAGCAAAAAATCTTTCAGGCAAATTTTGAAACACTTTATCTTTTTTCCCCTCCGTTGTTAGGTGTAGTTCTATTGTCCCTAGTTCTGCACGTTTTAAGTCATGTACCACTTCNCCNCCTCTTGCTTTTGCCATGGCTTGAAATCCCCAGCATGATGCAAATGTGATTTTGTNTTCTTCATATAGATAATTCATTATATCTAAAACTTTATTCATCCAAGGGCCTCCTTTTGCTATTGAAAAATCCCCACTNCCTCCAATAATAACAGCATCGTAATTTAAAAAAAATGATTTTGTCACTTNATCTCTTATTANATCAATTGTATGTANATTTTCATTATGACAGTTAAGACTTTTTTGAAAACATTNTGCTTCATGTTTGATCATGGGGTCTTTTTCTTTTCTCGCTTGCAGTAGTATATATTTCAAGTTTCTCATTTNGNAATAATATAAAATCCTTCTTTACCTTGTTTTTGGTAAAGAGGCATTAATAGGTACCCATTCATTGGTGCTGTGATAGGCCCGTCTTGATTTCTTGCAATACTTTGTCCTTTTTTTAATTTCTCAAAATTCTGCATATTTGGATTCATGATAAAATCTTCTTTTTCCTTTATTTTGTAAATATATTTTACTTCATAAAAGCCGGTTGTTTTATCTGAAAAGTCTCTCATTTCTTTTTTGTTTCTTAGTGCCTGTTTTGGAATGAGATTCTTAGTAATGAAGTTTCTTTTTTCGAGTATTTTCCAAATACCTGCTTCATGATTATTTATTGATGCGGGATCTCCTATTGCCCCCCCCTCAAATACTATACTTGCAATTCCCTTATCACTATAGTATGCTGCTAAGGATCCTTTAACTTTTGAAAATAAATTATTAATTGTTGGTATTTTTAGACTGTTAGCTAGATTTTTCTCTCTTAAATTATTGACGATTGTGAATACACCATTTGGAGATGATGTGTTATGTAGATCAATAATTGTGATATTTTTTTTCTTTTTTAATGCGATAATTTTATCAATTAATTCTTTTAGCATTAAAAGCTCTTTTTTTTCATTTGTGTGATTATTAATTTTCGAATTGATTATATTGTTTGTCCATATACGGTTCATGTCGCAGTCAATATATCTCATGTTATTTTTTGCAGCTGCCATATTCCCAATTAATCCAATAACAGTGCCTTCCATTTTTATATTTGAGTCTCTAACTTCCTGAAAAAACTTTTTTAGAGCTATTGAGCCAGATGTTTCATTTCCATGTATAGATGTAATAAAAATAATTATGTTTTCATTATTACTATGATAATTGCCAATTACTCGGTCATAATCTGAAATCAGATTAGTTTTTTTTGTATTTATATCATTTAATTCATATTGAATTAAGTTTTTCTTTTCGATCATTCCAATGAAAAGTTTATCTTCCGTGACAGGTAAAGTATTCGTGTCTTTATTTTCCATGATTGCTAGAGCATTTTCAATGCTTGTGTCAGGATTAAGTGTCACCACTTTTTTATTCATAATATTTTTTATGACTATTTGATCTTTTTTATTTATAAGTATTTTGTTGTTAAAAACACTTTCATCTAATATGCCTGTGAGCTCACCTTTTTTGTTTACCACGACCATATAATTTTTTTTTGTCCAAGTGTTAATTGTGTAAGCAAGATCAAGTGTGTCATTTTCATAAATTGAACTAATATCTCTTTCCATGCACTCTTCAATCAATAGTTTAGATGGGTTGTTAATAACAACACTATTTTTGGGGATCTCCCAAGTATGTACAGGTTGATTGTTTTTTTGATAGTTAATTATTTCCGATGTAATTGTGGTTAGTGCATTTTGTTTTGAAAATTTAGCTGTTAACTGGTCATATGAGTCAATTATCCATCGAGAGCCATTCTTTCTAGTTCTAGTTCGCTCTTTAATAATATTTAAATATTTGTCTATGTCCTTTGGATTGATATTGATAGCAGATAAACCAATTGCAGCTTTTGGAATTAATTCATTTAAAATTAATTTTCTTGCCTCAATCCGTTTTCCATTGAACCATCTAAATGTGGCATCAATGCCTTGTTGTGCTGCAGAATAAAAGTTAATTCTTGCATCGTCAAATTTCATAATCTTGTCTAACTCATCTATGTCACTATTTTTATAAAACATCAAGAGTCCAAGCCAAAATGTAGAATTTGCAACTTGATCAACAATAGTTGGGCCGGCAGGCAGCATTCTATTCTCAATACGGATGCTCGGTTTTTTTTTGTAAATACCATAACATGGCCTATTCCATCTGTATACTGTTGAGTTGTGTAGTGTCAATGCGTTTAATTTCGGGAGTTTTTTGTTATCTCTTTTAGTTTTATTTTGTAGTGATTTCAGTAAAATTTTATATCGTGTGATATCTTCTTTAAAAATCTCTATTAGTGATTTTTTGATCCATCCATTTCCAAATGTTACCCTTGGTAAGCTTTCTAAGTGATAATTCCCAATTATTCTCGTGTCAGTTGCTTGTTGAAATACCGCAATGCGTGTTTCATTCCATAATCTTTTCCCAAACAGCATGGGTGAGTTGACGCTAGTGGCCAATACTGGCGCAGCAATCAACTGAGCAAAATTATACATCTTATGGAAAATCTTTGGATCTATTTGGAGGTGAAATTGAAACCCTGTATTACATCCTTCTATGAGTGGAGAGTCATGTTGAAATATAAGCTCATCAATTCCAGAAATTCGAATTTTATATTTTTCTCCTCTTGATTGACTGATGGCATTGCATAAATCAAAATATCTTGGATTATTTGTTATGTTTTGAAATCTTAAATCATACTTCCTAACTGTTGGTAGTATTCCCGTAAGAATGATATCAGAATTATATTTTTTTGCAATCTCTGTAACAATATCCATTTTGTTAAGAAGGACTTTCTCCATTTTGTTTAGAGAATTAGCCATTAAATCAATAGGTTCAATGTTGAGTTCCATATTAAATTTTGCAATTTCTGTAACAAATCCGTGTTTTTTGACTTTTTTGACGAGTTTTTCATTAATAGGATTTGCTCTAAAATTCTCATCAATTATGCAGAATTCTTGTTCTGCCCCAATTCGATCATATTTTTCAAGAGTATTGTTAGATATTAAATTTTCTAGTAGTTCAATATCTTTTGTTAATTGATGTATGAATTCAATTTCTTCTTTTTCCCCTTTTCGATTTAACATGCTTTAAAATTAATAAAATGTTTAGATCTTATCAATGATTCAATTTATTCTTTTTTGTAACATGCTAGACACATGATTGTTTTCAAATGCGCATTTAAGGGTCGTATAGGAATTGTCTTTTAAATGAACAATGTATAATCCACCAACCTTTGTGTTGTAAAAGTTTTCTAACATGTATTGATAGAAAGAAAGTTGTAATTGATATCTGTTAAAACTACAGTCATCAATTTGTGTTGTTGGAAAATGAATACCTTTATTATATCCCTTTTTTTTAATTTCCACATTTGTTTTCCAATCTATTAAATAAATTTGGTCATTTTTTTTATTGTAAATCATTAAATCTATAGTTCCTGCAAGTTTTAATTTTTCTGCGCAAATTTTCACCTCAGGAAATAAAAGGTTGTCTGTGTGTAAACACTCTTTTCCTAGAAATAAAATTGCCTGTTTTGACTTTGTGTCGAACTCTTCCAGATCCCGTGTTTTATATATGTTATTTATAAAGTTCTCAACTTCTTTGTGTATAATAGTTCCCCTATTTCGTCTATTCTCCCAGTCTTTTAAAATGTCTATATGCGACATGTTTTGATATTTGCCTTTCCCACTTAATTTTTTGGCAATCTTTTCTTCTTCAAATGGTGTAAAAAATGTATTTATGAATTCAGTGACACTATTGAATTCAATTCCTGATTTTAACAATGTATATGTATGAGTACTTTCCTCTAGATGAATTTCTTCGTGTTTTTTTATAATTGTTTGATACATTTGTGATTTAGTGTTATTTATAAATAATAACTATATATTATAATATGTTTTTCTCACTAGCATTTAAATATACATTGATAATTTGGATCGTACCTCTTTTATTTATTTTTTCTCAAGAATCTTTCTCACAAGAAGCTAAAAGAAATGTGTTTTTAAATGAAATTATTTTAGAGGAATTGAAACCAGATATTCAATCTACTAGAGAGTATTATTTATTACAAAAAAGAGTTCTAAAAGTCTACCCTTATCTTGATATATTGAGCAGCCTTCTAGATTCAGTAGATTTGGATATTCAAAAAATTCACAAGAAAAGAATGCAGAGAAGATATAGTAGGAAAGTGCAAAAAAAAATAGTCAATCAATTTAGTCAGGATGTTATGAAATTAAGCAGGAAAGAGGGAGTGGTACTTTCAAAATTAATTCACAGAAAATTTAAATTAACAGGATACGAGTTAATTGCAATTTATAGAGGGAGTATGCAGGCTTTTTTGTGGCATCGTTTATCTAAGTTGTATGATGGAGATTTAAAATCTACTTTTAACCCTCTTGAAAATAAAGAGGATTTTTATATTCAGACTATTTTAAATGACTGTGCCCTTGAATAATATAATTAATTAAATCTTTTATTGACAGACTTTTCCTTCATTCCATTTGAGTAGTCATAGAAACCAAGTTGTGTTTTTACGCCTAATTCGCCATTTTCTACCATTTCTTTCAATAGTTTACTTGGTTGATATTTAATGTCACCAAATCCTTCATGTAATACCTCTAGTATAGATAAGCATACATCAAGTCCAATAAAATCTGCTAATTGTAATGGTCCCATTGGATGTGACATGCCTAGCATCATTACTGTGTCAATTTCACTTACTCCAGAAACCTTTTCTGACAATGTGTGAATTGCCTCATTGATCATTGGTAATAAAATTCTGTTTGCCACAAATCCTGGTGAGTCATTTACTAATACGGGTTTTTTCCCCAAAACACATGATAAATCCATAATGGTTTTAATTGTTTCTTGACTTGTCTGCTTAGTTTTTATCACTTCTACTAACTTCATTATTGGAACAGGATTCATAAAATGCATTCCAATCACCTTATCTTGTCTTGTTGTTGCAGATGCAATATCTGCTATTGAAATAGATGAGGTGTTGCTTGCGAGAATAGTATCTTGATTGCATAATAAATCTAATTTTTTAAAAATATCTAATTTTACTTTTTTTGATTCTGTAACTGCTTCTATTACTAAGTCACTATTTTCCACGCATTCGCCTATTTGTTCATAAAAATGAATTCTTGACATTGTGTCCTCTTTTTCTTTTTGGGTGATAATAGATTTTTTTATCATTCTGTCAAGATTCTTTTCAATTGTTTCTTTGGCATTTTTCAAATTTTCATTTGATAAGTCAATTAAATAAACTTCAAATTCTTTTTGAGCAAAACAGTGCGCAATACCATTCCCCATAGTTCCTGCTCCTATTACAGATATTTTTTTCATAATCATCTTGATTTTATTGAAAATAAATTTAAATATAAATTGGGATTACTGCACGTAATTAATTTACTTTTTCTGATTTTATTTTCCTCTTCCTTGGATTACAATAAATATTGTTAACAGAAATACCTTAAAATCATTTAGTAGGGATAGGTTTTCTAAATATATTATATCGTATTTTAATCTAGCTACCATTTCATCTATATTTTCAGCATAGCCAAATTTTACCATTCCCCAAGAAGTTATACCTGGTTTAACTTTATATATTAGTTTATAGTGGGGGGCTTTTAATAGAATTTGTTTTGCAAAAAACTCTCGTTCTGGCCTAGGCCCTATTATTGACATTTCGCCAATTAAAACATTATAAAACTGTGGTAGTTCATCTAGCCGGTATCTCCTCATTATTTTTCCAAAAGAAGTGATCCTCTTGTCGTGTTCGCTTGATAGAAGTGGTGTGTTTTTTTCAGCATTCACATGCATCGATCTAAATTTAATAATATTAAAATAGTTTTTTTTATATCCAATTCTTTTTTGAGTATAAAAAACAGGTCCTTTTGATGTCATTTTTACAACTAGTGCAATTGAAATCAATAATGGCAATAACAATGTGAGTGCGGTTATTGAAGCAATTATGTCTGTTAATCTTTTGATGACTTTTTGGAATACACTCATTTTAATCTGTTCTATTTGGATTAGTGAAATGTTGAAAAAAGATTGCATTTTGACTTTTCCAGAGAGCACATCCATCATATTTGGGGTTACTTTTGTAATGATTTCATTATAGATGAGTGTATTAATGATTTCTGTTATATTGTAATTATTTTTGTCGTCGAAGGCAAGTATGGCTTCTTCTATTTTATATGTTGATATTGTGTTTTCTAAATTCCGTATTTCTCCCAGGTTTCTAATTTTTAGATTCTCGATATCCTTTGAATCCTCTGTGTTTATATATCCAATAAATTCATTTCCAGCAGAACGTTTCATGTTTGTAAATACATTAAAGGTGTTTAAAATGGATTTAGGGGTGCCAATTAATATGGTTTTAAAAGTTATTTCTTTATTGTTAATTTTTTTAACCATCGAATTAGTGAGTGTATATCGAGTAAAAAATGTAAATAGGAAATGTAGAGAGCTTAGTGTCAATATTGCTTCATAGTATAATGTATAATTGTTATAATTCTCTATGTCGTCAATGATTAAGAAAAAGAAAATTAATATGGATCCAAAAATTGTTTGAAATATTGTTCTATATAGCTCATTCAATCTGGAGACTCTTCTAACATCGACATAGGTCCCTGATAAGGTGTAAATTATAAACCATAATACGGAAACGCCTAAAGTTCCGTAAATTAAAGTGTCAGATATCTCAAAATTGGTTTTTTCCAATATTTTTTTTCTATAATAGAAAAAGATGACCCATGTAATTGCAGCACTTAGGATGTCAAAAAAAACACGTTTAATTTGTTCTGTATTCATTGTTTTAGAAAACTAATTTTAGGTTGTCTAAGTATATCGCATTATTCGCTTGTGTATTGTCGTAAGATCCATCAAAATATATCTTAAATTTCGAAAACATATTACCTGTACCAATAAGCGGACTTAGGTCTAGGTATATTTTTTTCCATTCTTCAGATGGGTATATTTGAATTAGTTCTTGCTTTATTTCTGTTTCGGATCCATTGATTATAAGTAGCCCAATATTGAAGCTGATATTTGATTTAAAGTTAAGCTCCAAAAATGTATTTAATTCTAGTTCTAGTGCTTCTATGTTCCTAATTTCAAAATAAGAATTGATGCTATCTAAATATATAGCTCCACTTTTCGTTCCTTGAAAAACTATTTCACTTTGGTTAATGCAAATTGTATCGCTGAGTGGTCCAGCTTCTAGTATGGTGCCATCCCCTGGCAACTCAAATTTACCTTCATTTCTATATATGTAATTTGTGTTGTCGGTATAAGATGTTACGGGGTTTAATAGATTTGTTGAGTTTCTTTCAAGTGTTATTTCCTTTTCATATTTTTTGTAAAATGGATATTTAATTCTAGTCCCAGCAATTCCATTTACTTTAATTCCCGGAGAAATATCAAATGAATGTAGTCCGTCTTCAAGAATTGGTATTGTGCAGGGTATTTCAAAAACACCTAGTGAGTTTCCATTCATTGTTACCCAGGCGTCACTAATGTTCACAGACTCATGTTCTAAATTATGTGGAGGGGTAGTGCTGCTATTTCCATCATAATTAAACTTTTGAATTTCAATATAAGATGGAATGGTTGCACTTAGTGAATCTTCACAATTTATGTTTGTAAGTATTAATGATGTTAAAGTTATCAAAAATAGATATTTTAATAGTATATTCATCTGTTATTTTTTGTAATTAGCTCGTCTATTTTTAGTGCTATTTCTAGAGCTTGACACCCTTCTTTTATTCCAACTTTTGGTTTTGTCATTTTAGTAATTGAATCATAAAATGCGATAAATTCTTGTTTTAAAGGATTTATATCATTATTACAATTTAGTGTTTTTATTATTTCTTTGTCTACCTCTTTTTGAATTTTGTTAATTAGATCTAACTCAATAATTTTTTCTTTACAATTAATTGTTATTTTTCTCTCGTTTTTCATTCTTTCATTTCTTGATGAAATTAGATTTGCGACTATACCATTTTTAAAGAATAAATTACATTCTACATGATGGTTAACTTGGTTTTTATTGTTTGGTCCAGTTGCTTCTATTTTTATTAGTTCTGAGCTAACCAAGCTTATTATTAAGTCAATGTCGTGGATCATTAAATCTGTAGTGATCGATATATTTTGGTTTCTTGTATTGAGGGGGCCTGTACGTATTGTGTTAATTGATATTATATTTTTCACATTTTGAAAACCTTGAATAATAATTGGGTTATATCTTTCAATGTGTCCCACTTGAATGATTCGTGGATATTTTTTTCCGTTTTTTAACAGATCTTCTAATTCCTCTTTTTTCGCGCATATTGGTTTTTCAATAAAGATATGTTTATTGAATTTCATGCTCTCTTTTATGATTGTGTGGTGTGTGGACGTTTCACTTACAATATCAATTGCATCACATTCTTTGATTAGTGATTTTGCGTTTTCATATCCTTTAATTTGAAATTTTTCTATTATTTCCTGAGTTCTTTTTTTATTTGGCTCATAAAAGCCAATTATATTGAAATTGTTGATGGTTTGGAGCACTTTAATATGCGTTTCTCCAAAACTTCCTGCCCCAAAAATACCAATATTAATTTTCAATTCTTATTTATTCTGTGTTGGTCAAAATTAGTTTATTTTTATATTTAAATTGAAACTACAATTCATATTTTGACTCTGATTGATAATTTTAGACATAAAGGCTTGAGAAGAAAAATGGTAGAATACCTTAAAACTAAGGGTATATCTAACAGTTTTGTGTTAGACGCTATGTCCAAAGTGCCTAGGCATGCTTTTTTAGATTCTTCATTTTTAGAATTTGCTTATACTGATCAGGCTTTTCCCATTGGTAGTAATCAAACTATATCTAGTTTATATACAGTCGCTTTTCAAACACAATTGTTAGATGTAAATCCAAAAGAAAAAATTTTGGAAATAGGTACGGGTTCAGGTTATCAGACTGCTATTTTGTTAGAAATGGGAGCTACAGTTTACTCAATTGAAAGGCATCGCGATTTATATAGAAAAGCAAAAAAAATGTTAAAATCACTTAATTATCGATCGAGTCTTTTTTATGGTGATGGATATTTAGGGTTGCCGGAACATGCTCCATTTGATAAAATATTAGTTACTTGTGGCGCTCCAGCTTTACCTCCTTTACTCATTAGCCAACTAAATTTGGGGGGGTGTATGGTTATTCCTATTGGCTTTAAAGAGCAGATTATGACCCATATTCGCAGGGATCTAGATGGAAATATTGCTAAAAAAGAATATGAAAATTTCCAATTTGTGCCCCTGCTTAGAAATAAGGAATAACAGATTGGTGGGGCGGTGAATCCACCCTCTTTTTAACAATCTTATGTTAGTAGAAAAGAGGGTTTAGTTTTCTCTTGACACAGAAAACGATCTTATATTTGTGCCATTAATCATAAAAAAATTTAATTATGAGAAATTTAATTATTGCATTTGCACTTATGTTTAGTGCTTTTACATTTGGTCAGATGTCGTTTAATGTAAGCGATCTTGATCTTCAGAATCCGATGAGTTCGGATGCAAACCTAGGATGGTTTATGACAGATGATATTATGGTGTCTTTTGGCATGACTGACTGGGATAATTTCAAAGTAGCTGCAAGATATTATACAGGTGTTGCTGATAATATGTTTATTGAGGCAACTACTAATGCTGCAGATGGTGACCCTGATACAATTGGGATGGCTGTAGGATGGACAAAAGCATTAGGTATTTGGAAGTTTCAATTTGAACCAATGATTGTAGTATCTGATATTGATAACTTTGATCCTCATCTAGCTTGGGGATTGAGATTTAATCTTTAATATCTGAATACTCTTAAAAGAGAAAAAGGGGCTTCTGCCCCTTTTTTTATTCTTTTCATTTGTTTTTCAATCTATATTAACAATTGATTGTTTGTATGTATTTATATTTCAAGTATAGATAGAGTATATTATATCGATTTTTGAAGTAATTAATTATTAAAAAAGTATTTATGAAAAAGTTCAATTTATTTGCTGTAGCATGTTTGCTAACAGCTTTTTCTTTTGCTCAAACTACCGGGCAATGGTCTTTTGGTGCTGGAGGTGATTTCACTTCTCCGAATGCAGACGCTAATATAGGTTATTTTGTTATGGATGGCTTGATGTTGAGTTTTGATTTTAACATGGCTATGGATTATGAAGTTGAAGTGGAAAATGACACACCTACTGAGGTAGAAGGATCTTTAGATTGGGGTATGGGACTTCGATATTATGCATGTGATAATTTATTTATTGAAGGTGCAATGAAAACAGGGGCAGATGATGATCTTGACATGACTGCGAGTGCTGGTGTTTCTTTGGAGCTTGGATTTGACGGAAAGCTATGGTTTGAGCCGATGATTCAGCTTACTATGCCAGGTGCAGATTATGGTCCGCAATCTCAGAATAATTTAGGTTTAGCATGGGCATTTCGATACACTTTCTAACCTGATGTTGTTAGAATATGAAAAAAAAAATAGGGGATTTTCCCCTATTTTTTTGATAGAAATTCAGTTGTAGGTCGATAATTCCTTTGCATTATTAACATACTAGTGTTTGTATTTTAGTCCTCTATCCGATTATTGAGTCCTTTTTTTATTGACCTTGCAACTTAAATTATTGACTACTTTTATTTCTGAAATATGAAAAAAAAAATATTTGTATTGTTTTGCTTGTTGTTTGTTAACGTTTTTTCTCAAGATCTGACAACCAGGAAGGGGGAGGCTATTTTACCAGAAGCAGGTGATTGGTCTATAGGTACAAGTGTTCATCCTTTTATTGATTTTATTGATAATATTTTTACAAGTGAATCGAATGATAAGCCTTTAGGGACTCCTTCCTTTGGCGATGACTTATATTTTTATATGAAGAAGTTTGTTAGTCCGGATCGAGCCTTCCGATATGTTTTTGGTGCTGACTTTGATATGCGAGAAGAAACTTGGAATATAGGGTTAGGTTATGGTGTTGAGAGAAGAAAGGGAAATACTAGGCTTCAGGGAATGTGGGGTTATAATGGATTTATTGGTGTTGGTGACACTTTTGATTCAGCGGATTTACTTTCTATACCAACTACTATTTATGAAGACACTTACAACATGAATGTGAGCATGTCTCTTTTTATTGGTTGTGAGTATTTTATACTTGCTAAAATTGCCGTAGGGGCCGAATATCATTATGGTTTTAATATGAATATCGCTAATAATGAAACTTTCTTTGACATAGGTGGTAATGCAAATACTACCACAATGAAAATAAATTTTTATTTCTAATCGCTACTCAATTTATTTTTAAAAAAGAGAGATTTTTTCTCTCTTTTTTTTGTTTATTTGTCAGTAGTCTGATGTAGTTTGTTTCACTTTTCTCTTTTTTTTCTTTGCATCTCTCTTTGTGCATCGGCCTTTTTAATAGATTCCCTTTTGTCGTAGATTTTCTTTCCTTTTCCTATGGCAATTTCAAGTTTTGCCAATCCAGTCTCGTTAATGAATAATTTGGTGGGAATGAGGCTCATCCCTTTTTCATTCAAATTCTTATTAATTTTTTTAATCTCTATTTTTTTCAATAATAATTTTCTTGTTTTTTTTGGATTATATTTGTCGTCTGTACAAAATTTATATCTGGCAATATCCATATTTTTCACCCACACCTCATTGCCTTCAATAATGCAATAAGATTCAGATATGTTGACTTGGTTCATTCTTATAGATTTTATTTCAGACCCTTTTAATTGTATTCCACATGTAAAAAAATCAGATAGTTGATAGGAAAAAGATGCTTTTTTATTAGTATTAATTATGTTATTTTTTTTATTCATATAGTTAGCCTAAAGAAACATCTAAAATCATCATAACAATAAACCCTCCAATTAATCCCATTGTTGCAAGATCAGTGTTTCCACCACTTTGACTTTCTGGTATTACTTCTTCGACAACAATAAATATCATTGCTCCTGCCGCAAAAGCTAGTGCGTATGGAAGTATGGGGTATATTGATATTACAATCGCAGCTCCAATTACAGCAAAAATAGGCTCTACAATCGCAGATAGTTGTCCCCATTGCCAAGATTTAAATTTACTTAATCCTTGCCTTCTTAAAGGCATGGAAACAGCAAAGCCTTCTGGTGCATTTTGTATTCCCATTCCAATGGCCAGGGCAATTGCTCCTCCTAATTCTATTCCAATATCCATACTGTGTGCTAGTGCTCCAAAAGCTACTCCAACTGCTAGTCCTTCGGGAATATTGTGTAGTGCAATTGCTAATACGAGTAATTCTGTTTTTTTTAAATTTGTTTTAGGCCCTTCTGCTTTTTCTAATTTTTCAAATAAATGCAAGTGGGGTATTTTTTTGTCTAAAAAATACAGAAAAAGAGCTCCTAGTAGGAAGCCAGTAGCAGGAGCAAACCAAACAGGTAAATTAGTAATTCCTAATTCTTGTTGGATTTCAACTGCTGAGATAGCTGGAGAAAGTAAAGACCAGAAGCTTGCGGCAATCATGACACCTCCTGTAAATCCTAAGCACATGTCAAGAGTTCTCCTATTTGCAGATTTAAAAAGGAAAACCATTCCTGCTCCGATTGCAGTTAGTCCCCATGTAAATAGCCCTCCTGCAAATGCTTGTAGTATTGGGTTTTCCAGGGAAATAAAAAAATCCTTTAAGTGTTCAACTAAGGTCTCCATTAATATATTTTTATGTAACTTTAGGTCTAAAGTTACTTTTTAATTTAATATGCTAAAACTCTTTTTCCGAATATTTTTTTTGATTTTGTCTGCGTTTAATAAATACTGCTTGCCCGCTTTAAGTGGTAAGAAAATGCAAGATTTTAATAAATTTCAATTTTTAGTATTGGGGTTTAAGTACTGGGTGACAAAAAATTATTTAAAATATAATAAATGAATGAACAGCTCCGCACGCCGTTAACTGATATGTTGAATATCGACTTTCCTATTATTCAGGCTCCTATGTTTTTGGTTTCAAATACTAAAATGCTTATCGAGGCATCTAGTTCTGGAATTACCGGTTGTGTTCCTGCTCTTAATTATAGAACAATAGATGAGTTTCGTAATGCGATGATTCATTTGAAGAGTAATTGTAGCGGTCCTTTCGGTGTCAATTTGATAGTCAATAACTTTAACACTAAAATGAAGGATCAGTTAGATGTTTGTGTCAATATTGGAGTTGATTATATTATTACCTCTTTAGGAAATCCAAAGTCAACAATTGATGCTTGCAGGGAAAAGGGTATTAAAGTTTTTTGTGATGTGGTAAATTTAGAGTACGCTAAAAAGGTTGAGTCTTTAGGTGCTGATGCGGTGATTGCTGTCAATAATCTCGCTGGAGGACATCTTGGGCCAATGTCTCCCGAAGAATTAATACCGCTGCTAGTTTCTAACTGCAGTATACCAGTGATTTCAGCTGGTGGTGTTTCTAATGGATTGCAATTAAAAAAAATGTTAGAACTAGGCGCTTGTGGTGTTTCTATTGGAACTCCATTTATCGCGACTCATGAGTCTCATGTCTCTGATGATTACAAGCAGGCTATTGTTGATTATGGCGCGGACGATATTGTGGTCACCGATAGAATTAGTGGTTCTAAGTGTACAATTATTAATACGCCTTATGTTCGGAGTATTGGTTTAAAGGCGAATCGATTAGAAAAATTTCTTTTCAAGAATAAGTGGCTGAAGAAATACTTTAAAATGTTTAGGTGGTTTAAGGGTACTAGAATGTTTGAAAAGTCGGCTTTTGCTGCAACCTATAAAACAGTGTGGTGTGCTGGCCCCTCTTTGGAAGGGGTTGATTCTATTAGGCATGTTTCACAAGTTGTTACAGATTTGTTAGCTCCTTTTATGCGCGAGGATGGTAATTAATAATCTCTTGTCTTAAGTATTCTTGGTTGAGGTGTGTGTATATTTCTGTTGTTGTTATGTTTGCATGGCCAAGCATTTCTTGAACGACTCTTAGGTCTGCTCCTCCCTCCACTAAGTGTGTGGCAAAAGAATGTCTAAAAGTGTGTGGGCTCACAGTTTTTGTTATTCCGGACTGTACAGATAATTCTTTTACAATTGTAAATATCATGACTCTGGATAATCCTCTTCCTCTTCGATTTAGAAATAGGGTGTCAAGGTCTGCTTTTTGTATTTTTTGTTTTGATCGAATAAAATCAATATAATATTTTAAATACTTATGTAATGTATTTGATAATGGAACTATTCTTTGTTGATTTCCTTTTCCGATTACTTTAATTATATTCTCATTAAATGAAACATTCGATATTTTAATTGTTATTAATTCCGAAACTCTGAGCCCACAAGAGTATAGGCACTCAATGATGGCCCTATTTCTTTCTCCTGTTTCGCTACTTAGGTCTATGGAGTTTATTATTTTGTCAACTTCCTTTACTGTTAATGTGGTTGGTATCTTAAATCCAATTTTTGGTGCGTGTATATGTTCACATGGGTCAATCTTTAATTTGTTTTCAAAAATTAAAAAATTATAAAAGCTTCTAATACTTGATAGTATTCTGGCTTGAGAGCGAGCGCTGATATTATATTCGTTAATATAGTCTATATATTCCAAGATATTTTTTCTTTTTATGTGAAGTGGGTTTATCTTTTGATTAAATTTTGAAAATTGGTTTAGGTCTCGCATGTAAGATTGGATGCTATTTTGAGAAAGGTTTCTTTCAATTGTAATATAGTCGTGGTAGTTATTTAAATTTTTTTTCCAATCCATATGTTTATATTTATACTAGTAAATTTATATATAATGAAAGTAATTATTATCAATGGCCCTAATTTAAATTTGTTGGGAAAGAGAAATCCTGATATTTATGGGAGTGTTTCTTTTGAGGACTATTTTCAAATTCTCAAGAATAATTTCAGTGCAATTGATTTGTCTATGTATCAGTCTAATATAGAGGGCGAGTTGATCAATAAATTGCAGGAGGTGGGTTTTTCTCATGATTATATTATTTTGAACGGGGGAGGGTACACGCATTCTTCTGTCGCCATTGCAGATTGTATAGATGCCATCCGTGCTCCAGTGATAGAGGTTCATATTTCCAATATATATTCTCGAGAAGATTTCCGTAAAGTGTCTTTATTTTCTCCTTTTTGTCTTGGCTCTATCGTTGGTTTAGGTTTGGATGGGTATAAATTGGCAATTAATCACATAATTAATCGATAGTATTTGTAGTAAATTTATTTTAATATATATTTGCAGTCTAATTAATTCGGTCTGGTAGTTCAGTTGGTTAGAATACCTGCCTGTCACGCAGGGGGTCGCGGGTTCGAGTCCCGTCCAGACCGCAATTAATTTACTCTTCATTTCTGTTGGTTATTAACGATTCAGAGTTCATAACTTCTCGTAACCATTATCAAAAAAAACAGCAAAAAGACCTCTAGTTCTGAGATTATGCTATATATTTGCATAAAAATATGGCATTCACCTCTGTTGCGCAGGTCGCGTATACAGGTGTGTGAATGTTATTTTTACAAAAAAATTTAAACTAAATATTATTATTATGAAAAAAATGTTTCTTTTTTTAATACTTACAATGACTGTGAGTTTTACATCTTTTGCCCAATCAGTTGATGGTGTGGGATGTATGGATGATCAAGCATGTAACTATTGTCCTTGGGCAACTGAAGACTCTGGTACGTGTGATTATACATGTGTAGGATGTATGAACGAATTCGCATGTAACTATAATCCTGCTGCATTGACAAATACGTTTCCAAATGGAGATGTAGTTGATTGTGATGCATCATGTCAGGGTTGTATGGATGAAAATGCCTGCAACTATGATGAGATGGCGACACAGACTCTTGATTTAAATGGAGATGATCTATGTGCTTACGGCTGTATCGGTTGTATGGACGAGGGTGCATGTAATTTTGACGCTTTTGCATCTTTTGATCACTCTGATTTAGGAGTAGATGGCCCATGGGATGTATGTGATTACTCTTGTCAAGGTTGTATGGATTCAATGGCATGTGATTATAATCCAGAGGCTACAATTAATACGGGGTGTGATTATGAAACTTGTAAAGGTTGTATGGTTGAGGGAGCTTGTGATTACTGTCCAGAGTGTACTATTCCTGATTATTGCGACTGGACATCATGTGTTGGTTGTGTAGATGGAGGAGCATGTAATTTTGACGCAGATGCAACACAAGGTGATGACTCATGTGAATATGAAACATGTGCTGGTTGTACAGATGAAACAGCATGTAACTATGATGAAACAGCTACGATACTAGATGATTCATGTACTTATCTAGATGCTTGTGGTGAATGTGATGGATCAGGTGTTTCTGGTTGTATGGATGCAACAGCATGTAACTATAACGCAGACGCAACATGTGATCCTGATGACGCTTGTCTTGGATCTGTAGATGACTGTGGTGTTTGTGATGAGAACCCAGATAACGATAATGAGACATGTACTGGTTGTACAGATGAAACTGCATGTAATTACATTTCACTTGAGGTAATTCTTTTCGAGGTCCCTTGTGAGTTTGTTAGTTGTTATGGTTGTATGGATCCAGAAGCATGTAATTATAATGAGAACTCTCTTGGAGAGCCATGTACAGATGCTTATGGTAACCCTGCTGACTGTGAATGGGGATTGATGATCATAAATGACGATGGTGAAGAAGTAAATAATTGTGATTTTGACTTATGTTTTGGGTGTACAGATGATAATTACTTTGAATTTAATCCAGTTGCTACGGAGGACGATGGTTCTTGTGCAACGTTAATTATTGAAGGTTGTACAGATAACACTATGTTTAATTATAATGCAGATGCCAATCTCGACGATGGTTCATGTTACCCTGTTATTACAGGATGTATGC
Source organism: Flavobacteriales bacterium (assembly GCA_002722215.1). Taxonomy (GTDB): domain Bacteria; phylum Bacteroidota; class Bacteroidia; order Flavobacteriales; family TMED113; genus SP256. Next base: position 24,062 of record PBKX01000018.1, read on the forward strand.
TTGAAGGTGCATGTAATTACTCTGAGCCTACTGGCGATGTGAATGTAGATGTTAATACAACAGATAATTCATTGTGTGAATATGAAACATGTGCTGGTTGTACAAATCCAAGTGCATGTAATTATGAACCAGGTGCAACTATACCAGATGACGAAGACATATGTGAGTGGACATCATGTGTTGGTTGTGTAGATGAAGGAGCATGTAACTATGATGGCCCAGCAATATTAGTTGAAGAGGGTGTATATGTTAGTGGTAATACAATCGATGATGGTTCTTGTGAGTATGAAACATGTGCAGGTTGTATGGATGAAAATTCATGTAACTATGATGCGACAGCTACAATCAATGTAGATTGTGACTATTCATGTCAAGGCTGTACAGATGAATTAGCATGTAACTATAATGAAGACGCTACAGAAGATGATGGGTCTTGTACTGATGATTGTTATGGTTGTCTAGATGCACAAGCATGTAATTATGACGCAGACGCTTCAGAATCTGATGGATCGTGTAATTATGATTGTTGGGGATGTACGCAACACCCAACTGCATGTAACTACATGGAAACCTTGGATGGCTCTGAAGCAACTATAGATCCAGTGATGTTAGGTTATGTAGTATCATGGGCAGGAGAGTGTGAGTGGACTTCTTGTGAGGGATGTATGGATGAATATGCTTGTGATTATGATGCGGATGCGACTATTCCTGGAGAATGTGCAGATTACTCTGAAGACTGCTATGGTTGTTCAGATGAATCAGCATGTAATTATAATACAACAGAACCAATAGCAGAATGGAATGATGGTTCATGTATTTATTCAGATGCTTGTGGTGTTTGTGATGATGACCCAAGTAATGATGGTGTTATAGGTTGTCAAGATGAATTAGCTTGTAATTATAATGCAGATGCTACATGTAGTGATGGTTCATGTGTTTATGCAGATGAATCTGGTTTCTGTGAAGGATGTATGGAAGAAGAAGCTTGTAACTATAATCCAAATGCAGATATTGCAGATGATTCTTGTGAATATACTTCTTGTCTTGGTTGTACAAATGACTTAGCATGTAATTATGATGAGACTGCAACACAAGATGATGGTTCTTGTGATGTAGTATCATGTTATGGTTGTATGGACGCAATGGCGTGTAACTATGATGAGACTGCTACCTTTGATGATGGTGGATGTCTTTATACTTGTTATGGCTGTACAGATGAGTTAGCATGTAACTATAATGAAGATGCTTGGATGGATGATGGTTCTTGTGATTTAGAGTCTTGTTATGGCTGTACAGATGAGTTAGCATGTAACTATGATGATACAGCTACACATGATGATGGATCTTGTGATAATTCTTGTTATGGTTGTACAAATCCAGAAGCATGTAATTATGATTCAGAGGTAGAATTTCCTTGTGCTGACGCAGATGGAGATGGATTCCTAGATTGTTGTGACTTTGATGAGTGTATTGGTTGTATGGATGAAACAGCATGTGATTATGATCCAACTGCTACTGTAGAAGCAGACTGTGTTGATTGGACATCATGTGTTGGTTGTACGGACGATACTGGTTATACATATGATAGTGGATATTGGACACCATACGCGAATTATTCTGAAACTTATACAACAGATACATTTGGCAATGGTTATGTTTGGGATGGTGATTCACCATATACAACTGAATTATTCCCTGGTGAAACTGTTCCATGTATCCCATTATTAAGTGAATGTGGTCTTTGTGCTGATGGTACACTTGATTGTTTCAATGTAGATGGTATTGGCTGTATGGACTTCTTTGCTGTGAATTACGATGCTAATGCTACTGAACATGACGCTTCACTTTGTTTATATTATATAGAAGGTTGTATGGATAATACAGCATGTAATTATGATGAAGAAGCTACAGAGCATATGGCAGACTGGTGTACTTATGTAGATGGTATTTGTGAAACATGTTCTGGTGAAACAGATGGAACAGGTGTAGTTGTAGATAATGATGCTGATGATGATACTGTTTGTGATGAAGTTGATGCTTGTGCAGACTTTGATGACTCTATCGATGCAGATGGTGATTCAATGCCAGATGCATGTGATGACTGTCCATTGGATGAAACTAATAATACAGGTATGCCTACATGGTGGTCAGCTGAAAATGCCGAAATTGATTCAGGTGAAACTGTAACAGATGGTGAGCCAAATGAATTTGATGCGAACCCTGAGTATAATGCAAATTATGGTAATGCAAATGAGGATTACAATCCAAATTATGGTACACCATACCAAGTTTTATTCTTAAATAATAATGGGACTTTTGAAGATGAGGATGACTTCATGGATTGTTGTGTTGATTCTCTTGGTGTAGATGGTAATCCTGTTCTTGATATGACAGGAACTCCAGATCAATTTGATTTAACAGGCGAGCCAAATGAATTTGATGAGAACCCTGAGTATAATGCAAATTATGGTGATATCATTTGGGTTGAGAATCCTAATTGGAATCCAACTTATGGCTATGGTGTTGTTGTAAATGAAGATTGCGAGGGATGTGTAGCAATATGTGATGATGAAGATGTTGTAGGTTGTATGGATGATACAATGTTTAACTACGATATTTCAGCAACATGGAATGAAGGATGTTATCCATTTATATCTGGATGTCTTGATGACACTGCATGTGATACATATGAGCCTATTGGAGATGTTCAGGTAGATGCTAATACTAACGATACTGATATGTGTTGTTATAATTGTGGATGTACAGATGAAACAGCATTTAATTATGACGCAGACGCATGTTTTGAGGATGGTTCATGTATCCCATTCATAAATGGATGTTTAGATGCGGCATTTGCTGAGTATAATTCAGATGCCAATACAGATGATGGAAGTTGTGAAACTCTAATTGGTTGTTGGCCAGGAGAAACTTTACATCGAATTGTATGGGTTGGAGCATTAGATAACACATTTGAAATTACTAATAGTTCAGGTGATATTGCATATTCTAATTACTTCGGCTTCGATGAATCAGGATTTGATTATATATGTCTCCCATCAGATGATTGTTATACTGTTAATCCAGGTGGTAATACTGATGTTACTTGGAATATATATGATTGTGAATCTTGTGGTCCTGATGGAACGGATGAGAATAATGACTACGAAATTATTATGACAAGTGATAGTGGCACTATGAACTTTGGAGTTTGTTATGGTTGTATGGATGAAAATGCAGACAATTATGATGCAGGAGCCAACACAGAGGATGGTTCTTGTGAATACTGGGGATGTATCGATGAAGGTGCATGTAACCTTGATCCTGATGCTAATACAGATGATGGAAGTTGTGAGTATGAAACATGTGCAGATTGTGCAGGTGTACCATTCGGTAACTCACTAACAGATGAATGTGGTGTATGTGATGACGACACAACTAATGACTGTACACAAGACTGTGCAGGTGTTTGGGGTGGTGACTCAGTAGAGGATAACTGTGGAACTTGTGATAACGATGCTTCTAACGACTGTACACAAGACTGTGCAGGTGTTTATGGTGGTGACTCAG
>PBKX01000019.1 GCA_002722215.1 Flavobacteriales bacterium
AAAATTAAACTTAGCTATTGAAACATTCCAGAATACATCGATGATGATAAGATATTCAAATCTACCTGTAGTTGTAGCTCCTCACGGACTAACCTTAGGTGGAGGTTGTGAATTCACATTGCACGCAGATGCCGTACAATGTGCAGCAGAAACATATATGGGACTTGTAGAACTAGGCGTTGGATTAATCCCTGGAGGAGGAGGTACAAAAGAAATGGCTCTTCGGGCATCTGACTTATACTATGATGGAGATATCGAGCTTCCAAGGTTAAAAGAGTATTTTTTAAATATTGGTCAAGCTAAAGTAGCAACTTCTGCTTATGAAGCATTTGGATTAGGATATCTTCAAACAGGAAAAGATAATATAACGATTAACTCTAACAAACTCATTGAAGACGCAAAACAAAAAGTTCTATTGCTACATAATTTGGGATATACAAAGCCGTTAATACGAAAAGATATTAAAGTGCTTGGAAAAGAAGGAATGGGCATGTTTTTAGTTGGTGCAGATAGCTTTAAAGAAGGAAAATACATTACTCAACATGAACAATTAATGTGTGAAAAATTAGCATATGTCTTATGTGGTGGCAATCTATCATTTCCAACAAAAGTTTCTGAACAATATCTGCTAGATCTTGAAAGAGAAGCATTTCTTTCTTTATGTGGAGAGGCGAAGACATTAGATAGAATAAAACATATGCTTGAAAAAGGCAAACCATTAAGAAATTAAATATGGGAGAAGTATACATTGTACAGGCTTATAGAACAGCTGTAGGAAAATCAAAAAAGGGGAAAATTAATTTTATGCGTCCTGATGACTTAGGGGCACAATTAATTAAAAAAATTATTCAGGAAATACCCGATTTTGATAAAGAAACAATTAATGATGTGATTGTAGGTAATGCAACACCAGAAGCAGAACAAGGTTTAAATATGGGAAGAATGATCTCTTTAATAGGGTTGAATTCTGTCAAAGTGCCTGGCATGACAGTAAACAGATATTGTTCATCTGGATTAGAGACAATTGCTATTGGAACAGCAAAAATTAAATCTAATATGTCTGAATGCATATTAGCAGGTGGTGTTGAAACTATGTCAACCATACCTATGGGGGGATGGAAAATAATCCCTAATTACCAGCTTGCTAAAACTAATCCAGATTGGTATTGGGGCATGGGAACAACTGCTGAAGCAATTGTCCAAAAATATAAAATTAGCCGATCAGATCAAGACGAGTTTGCTTATAAGTCTCATATGAAGGCTATTCATGCAATCAACAACAACTTATTTAATGATGATATTATTCCTATTGAAGTAACTAAAACTTTTCTAGACACAAATGAAAAAATAAAAGAAACTACATATAATTTTATGGTTGATGAAGGTCCTAGAGAGGGCACAACAATTGAGAAACTAGCAAAACTCAAACCTGTTTTTGCACAAGGAGGAACAGTGACTGCAGGAAATTCTTCGCAAACATCAAATGGGGCGGCCTTTGTAATGTTAATGTCAGAAAAAATGGTAAATAAGTTAAACATAACACCGATAGCAAAACTTAAAAGTTATGCTGTTTGTGGGGTTGAACCAAAACATATGGGAATTGGTCCGGTAGAAGCCATCCCCATGGCATTAAAACAAGCAAATATGTCTATAGATGACATAGAACTAATTGAACTGAATGAAGCTTTTGCTTGTCAATCTTTAGCTGTCATTCGAGAAGCTAATTTAAATCCTGATATTATTAATGTAAATGGCGGTGCAATTGCACTTGGCCATCCTCTTGGGTGTACAGGGGCAAAATTAACTGTTCAGCTATTAAATGAAATGAGAAGAAGAAATCAAAAATATGGCATGGTAACAATGTGTGTTGGAACTGGTCAAGGCGCTGCAGGGATTTTTGAATTATTAAATTAAACGCATGATAAAAGAAAAAAAAGGAGGATCATTTCTAATAGAAGAGAGTGATTTTAAAACAATATTTATACTAGAAGATTTTGATGAAACATCCAAAGAGATGCTAAATGCCACAAAAGAATTTGTTGCAAAAGAAATTTATCCAAATATTAAGGAACTGGAAAATCATAACTATGATTTGGTTGAAAGCATTATGCGAAAAGCAGGAGAATTGGGACTTCTTGGTCTAAACATACCAGAAGAATATGGAGGATTTGGTATGGGCTTTAATTTATCTATGTTAATTTGCGGTGAAATGAGTGCATATTCTGGTTCCGTAGCAACTGCATATGGCGCACATACAGGCATAGGGACCTATCCCATCCTTTATTATGGAACCGAAGAAGTCAAAAAAGAATTTTTGCCAAAAATTGCATCTGGAGAATGGATCTCTTGTTATAATTTAACAGAGCCAAATGCAGGCTCTGATGCTAATTCGGGAACCACAAAAGCGATTCTTAGTAAAGATGGGAAAAGTTACCAAATAACTGGGCAAAAAATATGGATTAGCAATGCAGGATTTGCAGAAGTTTTTATTGTATTTGCTAGAATCGAAGATGATAAGAATATTACTGGCTTTGTATTAAATAAATCAAAGTCTGAAGGCCTTACACTCGGTGATGAAGAAAAAAAACTAGGATTAAATTCATCATCAACCCGACAAGTTTTTTATGATAAAACCATAATTCCAATTAATCAAATACTAGGTGATAGAAACGGAGGATTTAAAATAGCCATGAATGCATTAAATGTCGGCAGAATTAAATTATGTGCAGCAACTACAGCTGCTGCAGAAAAAGTTTTAAATATTTCTATTGAATATGCATCTCAAAGAAAACAGTTTAAAAATGCTATCATTAATTATGGGGCTATAAAAGAGAAGTTAGCAAATATGGCTAGTAAAATATATTGTTCAAACGCTGCACTTTATCGTGCAGGCAATGATATTGAGATTAAAATTGAACAATTAATATCAAAAGGACTCAATAAAACTGAGGCCAAATTAGAGTCTTTATTGAGTTATGCCGTAGAATGTGCAATCATGAAAGTAAATGGATCCGAAGTAATTAAGTTAGTTTCTGATGAGGCTATACAAATACATGGAGGCATGGGATATTCTGCAGACACATTAGTTGAACCAGCATATAGAGATGCTAGAATATCAAGAATCTATGAAGGAACAAATGAAATTAACAGAATGCTGATTGTTGAAATGATGCTAAAAAAAGCCATCAAAAAGGAACTGAACATTTTTAATAAAATAAAAAGCATACAAAAAGAATTACCCTTAATTATAATGGGGGTTAATATAAATACTCCTAGTTCTAAATTGAAAAGTGAAAAATTAGCGGTATATAAATTAAAAAAACTAGCACTATTAATGCTAGGTGTGGCTGTCTCAAAATATAAAGCAAAATTAGTCAAAGAACAAGAAATACTTATGCGAATAGCTGACCTTATAATAGAAACATACATCGCTGAATCAGCACTATTGAAAACAGAAAAATTAATTGAAAAAAAAGGATTAATACAATGTGACACTGAAATTAACATGACTAGAAATAATCTGCAAAACGCTCTTAGTCTTGCAAAAAATTCTTCTGAAGAAGTAATTATGGCAACTACAAACGGACTAAAAAAACGTCTTTTAATATCTATTTCGAAACAATTAACCTACCCTTTAAACTGTAACATAAAAGAAATTCGAAGACGCATTGCTGAAAGATTACAAGCAGATAACAAATACTCTTTTTCTATTTAAATTATTATGGTCTTTCTAAATGAAGATATAATCGAGTACTCAAAGAAATTCAGCTCCAATCCTGACAAAATATTAACAGAATTAGCAAGAGAAACACAGTATAAAGCACTAATGCCAAGAATGATGTCTGATCATCTAATGGGATCTTTTTTAACATTAATTAGCACGATGATTAATCCGAAAACGATATTAGAAATTGGCACTTATACTGGCTATTCGGCCATTTGTCTTTCAAAAGGACTAAAAGAAAATGGCAAAATACATACAATTGAAATAAATCCGGAATTAGAATATTTTGCATCCAAATATTTTAAAAAAATGCAGATTCAAAACAAAGTTAAACTCCATATTGGTAATGCGTTAAACATAATACCTAAAATGGATATATTATTTGATCTTATTTTTATTGATGCAGATAAAAAAAATTACAATAGATACTACGAATTAGCAATTACCAAATTAAATAAAGGTGGATTCATATTAATTGACAATGTATTATGGAACGGAAAAGTATTAACTGACCCTAAAAAAAATGACCTAGAGACGCAAACAATAAAAAAACTAAATGAAACAATTATGAACGATGATAGAGTAAATAATATGATATTGCCTTTAAGGGATGGTGTCATGATATGTCAACTTTTATAGTTTTTTAATTAAAAAATATATAGTTAAAAAACATAATATCAAACTACATAAAATATTAAAAATAGCATAAGTTAAATAACCCATTTTAAATAAATTAATAGTTTCATAACTAAATGTAGAGAATGTACTCAATCCCCCACATAAACCAATTACAAAAAACAACTTCACGTGATCATTTAAATTGTTTTTGCTAAAAAAAAATAATATAGATCCTAGAATCAAACAACTTAAAATATTAGACAAAAGTGTGGCAATGGGAAAATGGAATTTTACGAATAATATCGAAATACAATACCGAATAACACTGCCTACACCACCACCTAAAAAAATATATAGAAATTTTATCATTTCATTTTTTTTGACATATTCTTATATAATTGAAAAACAAAAAAAGCAATTAGAAATCCAAAAATTATACCACATAGCACATCCATTGGATAATGTTTTGCTAAATAAATGCGACTATATGAAACTAGTAGAACCCAAAACCATAAAAAGTATTTGAAATACTTACTCATGTTATGAAAGGAAAAAATGAAAAATGTAGCAATTGCAGATGCATTCGAAGCATGTCCTGAAATAAATCCATATTGACCTCCGCAATCAACTAAATTCGCGCGAATTTGAGGGAGTATATCAGATTCCCAGCACGGCCTTAATCTCATGAAAACATTCTTAAATAATTCAACGTGTAAGAAATCTACTAAGCCAACACAAATAATAAAGGGGAATAAAATATAAAACCATTTTGTTGGATTCTTATAACAATGAAATATAAACACACAACTAACAAAAAGAAAAATAGAGTTCCTATTTGAAAGCATAATCCAAAAAAAATCCCATGAATCAACTCCTAAATTATTTAAATATATAAATAGAGCTTTGTCAATTTCAATTATATATTCAATCATTTTTCTTTATTAATAAGTTCCAAATTTGATCTTTTAAATTGTCTAGCCCTTGATTAGTCACTGACGAAATAAATAAATGATTAACATCAAGCATTTTGGAAATTTCATTTTCTAATTCGGAATCAATCATGTCGCTTTTTGTTAATACTAGTATTTTATCTTTATGTAACAAATCAGGATTATATTTTTCAAGCTCTAACAATAATGTATTATATTCCTGACATATATCATTGCTATCCACTGATACTAAAAACAATAAACAAGTATTGCGCTCTATATGCCGCAAAAACCTATGCCCCAACCCCTTACCATCACTTGCTCCATCTATAATGCCTGGTATATCAGCCATAACAAAAGATTGTGAATCACGATAATTCACAATACCTAAATTAGGGGTTAAAGTCGTAAATTGATAATTCGCAATTTTTGGTTTTGCTGCAGTTACTCTAGAAAGAAGTGTTGATTTACCCACATTTGGAAATCCAACTAAACCAACATCAGCAAGTACTTTTAGCTCTAAAATATTAGAAGACTCAACACCTTTTTTACCCGGTTGCGCATAACGAGGACTCTGTCTCACAGAATTTTTAAAATGAACATTGCCTCTTCCACCTAAACCACCTCTCAATAAAACAACATGTTCATCATCATTTGTGATTTCAAACAAAAAATTATTTGATTCTGCATCTTTAACAATTGTTCCTAGCGGAACATCTAAAATTATATCTTTACCCATTGCACCAGTACTAGTATTTTTTCCGCCATCGCCACCATGACCAGCTTTGATATGTTTGGTGTACTTTAAATGCAAGAGAGTCCACAAGTTGCGATTACCTCTTAAGATGATATGCCCCCCTCTACCACCATCGCCACCATCAGGACCTCCTTTTGGCTGTATTCTCGACCTAAAAAAATGAGCTGAGCCTTTTCCACCATTCCCAGACTTAAAATAAATTTTAACATAATCAATAAAATTGCTTTTTGAATTACTCATAAAAATCGGAAATAAACATTAAATATTAGAAGTCTTAATAATTATCCTTGTTTTGTAGATAAAATATTGGAGATATCATTAGATATTTGTTCAATTGTTCTCTCACCATCAATTGAGAAAACAATATTCGGCAAATGATTTAAATAATATGCTTTTAAAACCGATGTTTGCTTTTCATAAACTTGAATCCTATTGCGAACAATTTCTTCATTTTGATCATCTTCCCTGCCACTTTCTAATCCTCTTCTCAATAATCTCCTTACCAGTTCATTCTCTGAAACCTCCAAAGAAATAATAAATGACACAAACATATTTTTTGTTTTTAATAGTGTAGAAAAAGCATCTGCCTGCGGAATAGTTCTAGGAAAACCATCAAAGATAAAACCATTTGTATCAGAAAAAGAATCTAATTCATTTTCTAATAAATCAATTGTTAATTGATCTGGAACTAATTGGCCTTTTTTCATATATTCATTAGCAAGTTGTCCAAGATTTGTTTTTTGTGAAATATTTTTTCTAAATATATCTCCTGTTGAAATATGTGTAAGATGATTCCTCTTTACAATAAAATCAGCTTGAGTTCCTTTACCAGAACCAGGCGGACCAAACAATATCACATTTATCATAATAAATTAATTTTGATGAATAATATTTTTATAAATACTAGGCAATTCTCTACCCTTTTCATTTAAATCCATGCCATATCCAACAACAAACTCTTCGCCAATAACGAATCCAATATGCTCAGGATCGACAGAATACTTATACTTACTAGGTTTAAATAACAAAGTTACACACTCTACATTTTTAGCACCATGTTTTTTTAATTCTTTTTTTAAAAAATTTAATGTTAAACCACTATCAACAATATCTTCAATTAATAATATATTCTGATCCTTAATAATATCATATGGTAAATACTCCACCGAAATATGTTTTGTTGACTCTATACCATCATAAGATTTTACTTTGATTAAACTAACATGAACTGATTTTTTGAGTTCCTTGAGTAATCTGCTAGCAAAAACAGCAGCTCCATTTAAGACGATCAAACATAAAGGCCAATTATCTTGATATTTTTTATTTAGCTGATAAAACAAGAGATCTACCTTGTTTAATATTTTTTTTGATGATATTAAAATATCAAAATGCAAACCATCTATTTCTATTTTTTCCATTACGCGAATTATATGTAAAACTACAATATAAATGAAGTCTAATTCAATGCATTATTAATACAAAAATATTAAATTTGATCTTCAATTAATATTAATTCTTTTAAAAAAGACAAATTAACTATGAAACCACTTGTAAGTATTATTATGGGAAGCACATCTGATTGGCCAATAATGAAAAAAGCTGCTATGTTTTTTGAAGAGATGGAAATCCCTTTTGAAGTAAATGCTTTATCAGCTCACAGAACACCAGAAGAAGTTGAGAAATTCGCGAAAAATGCTAATAAAAATGGCATTAAAATAGTAATCGCTGGTGCAGGTATGGCAGCACATCTACCTGGTGTTATTGCTGCTATGACACCGATTCCGGTAATAGGGGTGCCAATTAAAGCCTCACTTGATGGCTTAGATTCCTTACTAGCCATTGTTCAAATGCCTCCTGGAATACCGGTAGCAACTGTCGCTATTAATGGCGCATTAAATGCCGGAATACTAGCTTCTCAAATGTTAGCAGTCAATAACATGGAAATATTCAATAAGACTTCACACTATAAAGAGAATTTGAAAAGTAAGATAGTAAATGCTAATATCGAATTACAAAAAGAAAAGTTTAAATATAGAACCAATTAATACAAACCTGTCTTAAAAAGTTTAATAGCAATCGCTAACAAGATTATACCAAATACTCTTCGAAGAACATTTACACCACCTGTTCCTAGTATTTCCTCTATTAACTTAGTCTTTTTTAAGACAACAAACACAAACATTAGATTTAAAATGATGCCAATTGTAATTTCAGAGTATGAGAAATAATCTATTGCCCGCAATGATAAAATAGTAGTTAAAGTTCCTGCACCAGCAATCAAAGGAAAAGCAATCGGCACAATAGATGCTGATTTATCTTCATGACTTGTTTTAAATAATTCTATATTTAATATCATTTCAAGTGCTAAAAGAAATATAACAATAGAACCTGCCAAAGAAAATGACTGAACATCAATACCAATTAGATGTAATAAGTTTTCACCAACAAATAAAAAGGCCATCATTAAAAAAAAAGAAACAACTGTAGCTTTTACTGAATTAATATGCCCCGTCTTTTGCCTTATGTTAATAATTAAGGGAATATTTCCTAAAATATCTACCACAGCGAATAAAGTCAAGGTGATAGTTAAAATATCATTAACACTCATGTTGAAAATATTATTTAATCAATTACTACCCCAAATTTAATCAAATCGTTGAAAAAATCAGGATATGACTTATTAATAACATTTGGATTGTTTATTGTTAATTTTAAACCTAAAACAGATAATGTGGAAAAGGATAAAGCTATACGATGGTCATTGTAAGTCTCAATAAATGTAAATTTCTTTTTCGAAGCTTTTAACGTTGGCTTCAAAGACACAAAATTAGAAGAATGTATCTTTAAAAATCCATTTAATTTTAATAATTCATTCTTCATAGACAATAGCCTGTTACTTTCTTTATAAACCAGTGTTTCTACACCTCTGCCTACAAATTCAACACCACATGCAAAACACGCAATTAAAATAGAGGGAAACAAATCCGGGGTTTGATCAAAATTCCAATGAATTTTTTTTGGAAGAATATGACCAGGAACTTTTTCCAAAATAAGGGTGTTATTATTAAAAGTGGTTAATACGCCAAAAAGAGAAAAAAAATCTATAATTACACTATCAGCCTGCAGACTATCCTTATTGAAGGATTTGATTTTTATTGTCTTAAAATTCGAAAATAAAAAAGCTAAAAATAAATATGATGCAGAAGTCCAATCCGATTCAATAAAATCAATAATTTGACTATACCCATGTTCATGTACCTTAACTTGGCTACTTGTGATTTTTAATTTAGCTCCGCAACTCCTCATCAAATCAGTAGTCATATTAATATATGATTTTGAATAAATATCTTTGGCAAATTTCAAAGTGATCCCACCAGGAATATATGGAGACACCAACAGTAAGGATGATATAAACTGACTTGTAGGAGATGAATTAAAAGTTATTGTACCCCCAATCAAATTTCCTTTATTAACTATAATCTTATCATTCTCTTGCATAATACTAGCTCCTAAATTATTTAAAGCGCTTATTAAATTCGAAACAGGACGTTTCATTAAAGATTTATGTCCCACGATGACAACTTCTCTATTTTCATAAGCAAACAAAGTGATTAAAAATCGAAGAGATGAACCTGATTGCTGTAGATTTATTATTTTTGATCTTGAAAATAAAGCGTGATCTAAAATAGCAGTATCATCCGAATTAGATAGCTTCTTAATATCAAACTTTATATTTCTTAAGTAAGAAATAATTAATATCCGTTGACTTAAACTCTTAGAAGGAGAAAGCTCAAACTCTTTAAAACTACTCAATGCAATAACCGGATTGTACTTTAAAGACACTGAATTCATTTCCACATTTTATTAATATAATAGTCTATTGAATCTATAATTTCTGACTCTGAAACTGAGCAGTTTACAATAGGCTGTCCTATCTCTTTAATTAAAGAAAATTGATATTGACCATTTAAATTCTTTTTATCTGATTTTAGATACCCTATGACAAGTTTTTTGAATTTTATCAAATCATAGTCTATTGGTGGGAAAATTTGTTCTATTTTCAAGGCAATATCATTTAATATCATTTTTGGAAAATTAAATTTTCTATATGAGATATATGTCTCACAAACTAGACCTAACGACAATGCTAGTCCATGATGGACCGCGTTTCCTGATCCATCTAGATCTACATGCTCCAACACATATGATTCAAAAGCATGTGCAATAGAATGCCCAAAATTCAATTTTCTCCGATGCCCAATATCATAGTAATCCGAATTTACAATTTCAATCTTTATTTGTATGCATTTTGATATTAATTCTGTCAAGTCTGATGCTTGATCAATAATCTGATTTTTAAAAACTAAATCATGATCATAGACTATTTGTTTCCAAAATTTTAAATCATATATTAAACCATATTTTAATACTTCCGAGAATGCACAAACAAAGTTAAAATTAGAAATGGATCTATTAAAAAAAGGACAAACAATAATTAATACAGGATCTACAAATAAACCAACTTGATTTTTATGATTTTTTAAATTTACTGCAACTTTCCCTCCAATAGCCGCATCTACCTGAGCCATTAATGTCGTTGGGATATTAATGAATTTTACACCACGCTTAATAATAGAAGCAACAAAACCACCTAAGTCGCAAATGACACCTCCACCTAAATTAATAATTAAACTATCTCTATCAATATTATAATTAAGCAACTTGATACATATATCATTAACCATATTCATAGATTTTAATACTTCAATATTGCCTGAATGCTCTGCACATCCCTTTAACTCGAGAACACAAGCACTTTTTAAACTGGAAACAAGACTTAAAATTCTTGGCAAACAATATTTTTTAGTATTTTGATCAACCAAAATAAAAATCTTAGTAGGATTAGATGACGCTAGAAACTCTTTTAAATCAGAAAAAGAGTTATCTCCTACCGATATTATTGTATTATGTAGTATAAATTTATTATTCATGTATAAAGAAAATGTATTTTTAAATATATAAATATCTAAATTAAAGTTAAGCAATGATATTTAGTAATAAATACATAAAGTACACATCGAAATCTAAATATGAATTATATACCACATTAATTCTATTTAAAATTCTTTCTAACAAGAATATTGTTCAATTAGGAAAAAAGCTTTTACAAATAGGGCTAAAATTAAATCTACCTATTCTATCGCTAATAAAGAAAACAGTCTTTAGACAGTTTTGTGGAGGAGAAGATATAATTGAATCAAATCAAAAAATAGCAGAGTTAGGCAAATATAATATTCAAACAATTTTAGACTATTCAGTCGAGGGGAAAAACGATGATATAAGTTTCAACCACACATATAATGAAATTCTTAAAAATTTAGAAGAGGCGCAAAAAAATAACCTGATTCCGTTTTGTGTATTTAAAATAACTGGTATAGCTAGATTTAGTCTACTTAAAAAAATCAATGCAAATGAAGCATTATCTGAAGCAGAAAAAGTAGAATTTAAAACCTTAATTAATAGATTAGAAATCATATGCAAAAAAGCGAAAAATAACAATACGCCTATATTAATTGATGCAGAAGAAAGTTGGATTCAAAATATAATAGATGAATTAGCAACAAATCTAATGGCAACATATAATAAAGACACCGTGATTATCTATAATACAATTCAATTGTATCGATCAGATAAATTAGAGTATTTAAAAAGACTACATCAAACAGCAAAACAACAAAGATTTAAACTAGGATTAAAAATAGTTCGTGGAGCATATATGGAGAAAGAAAGAGAGAGAGCAAAAAGGAAAAAATATCAATCCCCAATACACACAACAAAAATAAACTGTGATCAAGATTATAATGCTGCATCTAAATATTGTATCCAAAATATAAAGGACATGCAATTATGTTTTGGCACACATAATGAAAAAAGCACTGAGATAATTATCACATTAATGAAACAAGAAGGACTCAGTAATAATGATACTCGAATTTATTTTTCACAATTATTGGGTATGAGTGATAATATCAGCTTTTATCTAGGGCACTTTAATTATAATGTTGCGAAATATGTTCCCTATGGGCCCGTAAAAGAAGTATTGCCTTACTTGATAAGACGAGCCGAAGAAAATTCTGCAATTACAGGGCAAACTAATAGAGAAATTATAAGAATAAAAGAACTACTTAAAGCATTTTAATGACAATGCTCACAATGTAAATGATCAAGAGCAGTAGATGATGGGCTCAATGGCAGACTTAAGTTAATAAAAAGATCTACTAACGTAATTGAATCATTATGTTTTTTAAATTTCAAATGACTCATCTCATGCACATTACTTTTTGGAAAAGAAAAAGATAAAAAATACTGTTTATCATTATGCCCACGTATTTTACTTTTTTTAAAATTAACGTGCGAGCTCATAATATATTCATCTAAAAAAGCAGTATCTAGATTAAAACATTCTATTTTACACATAGCTTTTTCAGAAAAAAAAATATTACTTTGAAGAAAGTAATTCTTCACCCTATTATTTGGAAAATAATTAAAACTTATTGAATCTTTTCTTTTCTGAAAAGAAAATACAATCAAGATAATTCCTAAGAATATACCCAAACAAAAGAACAAAAATCTATTTAAAAAGTTCATAGTAGAACTAAAATAAATTAAGTGGCTCGTAAGGCAAATTAAACCAATCAGCAATCCCTTTATTCACTAATTTTCCATTAATTATATAAGCGCCCTGCCCAATATTAGGTTTTTTAAAAATAATATTATTTACTCCTCCAAATTCACCAATATCAAGTAATAAGGATGAAAATATATTACTTAAAGAAAAAGAAGCCGTTCTAGCTACCCTAGACGGAATATTGGGAACACAATAATGAATGACACCATGCTTAATAAAGGTAGGATTCTTGTGGGAAGTAACCTCTGAAGTTTCGACACAACCACCTCGATCTATACTAACGTCAACAATTACAGAGCCTGGCTTCATCAATTTCACCATATCCTCAGAAATTAAACAAGGTGTTCGACTATCACGAGAACGAATAGCACCCACTACAACATCAGCACGTCTGACAGACTTCTCAAGTGCTTTGGGATTAATTGTGCTCATATCAACACGTGCATGTAGTTTATCCTGTAACCTTCGAAGCTTTGATAATGATTTATCAAAAATTTTCACAGATGCTCCCAGTCCGATAGCAGAGCGAGCAGCAAACTCCCCAACTGTGCCAGCACCTAAAATCACAACATCTGTAGTGCTTACTCCAGCAACCCCCCCCATCAATAAACCTTTACCATTATTTAAATTACTCAAACATTCTGACGCAATTAAAATAGAAGTGTTACCAGCAATTTCACTCATAGAACGAACAACTGGAAAAATTCCATCTTCATCTTGAATATAGTCATATGCTATAGCTGTAATTTTTTTATCCATAAGTTGTTGGAAAAAATCTGGCTTTTGAATTTTAAGCTGTAATGCTGAAATCAAAGTTTGATTTTTCTCCATCAATTGGATCTCTTCACTAGTAGGAGGGGAAACTTTTAGAATAAGATTGGCCTTATATACTTCTTCAGCCGTTTTCACTATTAAAGCTCCACATTCACTATACTCTTGGTCTGAAAAATTAATTACTTCACCTACTCCACTCTGAACAATAACATGATGACCATTATTGGTTAATAAATTTACAGCATCGGGAACTAAACCTATTCGTTTTTCTTGTAGTAAAACCTCTTTGGGGATACCTATACTTAATTTTTTATTCTCTGATTTCAGCTCTAAAACTTCTTCTTGAGGCAATGTAAAACCACCTTCAGAAAAAGATAAAAATTTATCTCTCATAAATACTTATTCTAATAGCAATAATTCTCGTTTATTTGTGTTTTTTATCATTTTTATAACAGTACAATTATCTAATATAAGTGGTTCCACTAAAGCAGGCCACTCAATGAAACAATACCTGCCAGAATCAATATATATATCAATTCCTAATTGATTTAATTCACTCACATCATTCACTCTATATAAATCAAAATGAAATATTTTTTCTCCATTTGTATCCATATACTCATTTACTATTGAGAATGTAGGGCTAGAAACACTATCAACTATATTTAAATGATTACATAATTGTTTTACTAAGGTTGTTTTTCCCACACCCAATCCTCCATGTATAGCAAAGATACGATTATGTGACAATTTTAACAATTCCAAAGCCACGGAAGACAATTTTTCTATGGAGGAAATATCATATTTGTTTTTTATCATATTTTTGATTTTAACGAAATTACTGGGATCAACATTTCTTCCATAGAAATACCTCCATGTTGATATGTATTAATATAGTGATGAGCATAATGATTATAATTATTTGGATATACAAAATACTTATTAGGAGCAGCAAACACATAAGAAGAACTTACATTAGTTTTTGGCAAAGAAACATTCTCCGGATCTTCTACATAGAATACGTCTTTTTGTTCAAACTTAATTTTTCTGCCTGTCTTATACCTTAAATTAGATGAAATACTTTTTTCTCCCACTAATTTACTCGGTTCAGCCACATTAATTGTTCCATGGTCAGAGGTAATAACAATATTTACATCTGATGCAGATAATTGTTTTAATAACTCAAATAAGGGTGAGTTCTTAAACCATGTTAAAGTTAAATCTCGATATGACTTTTCATCATTAGCTAATTCTTTGATCATTTTCATTTCCGTTTTGGCATGAGAAAGAATATCTACAAAATTATATATGATGACGTTTAATGGTTTTTGTAAAAATTCATTAATTCTACCTACCATTTTCTTGCCATGCTCAAGATTAAAAACCTTATTAAATGAAATATCTTCACTACAACGAAGCTCTCGTAATTGATGTAGGAGAAAGCTCTTCTCATGCAAGTTTTTCCCTCCCTCATCAACATCATCCAACCAAAATTGAGGGAGTTTTCGTTTCATTTCTAGAGGAGACAAACCCGAAAAAATAGAATTTCTGGAATATTGAGTCGCGGTAGGTAAAATACTACAATACACATCCTCTTTTATTTCAAAATATGAATCTAATAATGGCTGAATAACCTTCCACTGATCAAATCGTAAATTATCAATCAATAATAAAAAAGTGGAACTGTCACTAGATATTTTAGGAAAAACATATGATTTAAATAAATCTTTTGATATCGTAATTTCATTTTCTTTTGGATTATTGATCAAATCAGAGTAGTTTTTCTTTACATACTTAAAAAAAGTAGTATTAGCTTCTTTTTTTTGATTTAATAAAATTTCTAACATATTATTTTCTTCTAAAGAATCTAGCTCTAGCTCCCAGTAAACAATTTTCTTATATATGTTGACCCAATCCGAAAATGAATTAATATCATTTATCATCGCACCGATAGAAGAAAACTCTCGTTGATAATCTGAGTTTATTTTATTATTAATGAGTTTCGAAAACTCTAAGTTTTTTTTAATAGTCAATAAAATTTGATGTGGATTTACTGGTTTAATTAAATAATCTGATATTTTAGCCCCTATCGCCTCTTCCATGATTTGCTCCTGTTCACTTTTTGTGATCATAATAACAGGTGAGGTGGTAAATTCTTTTAATTTAGACAAAGTATCTAAACCTGTTAAACCGGGCATATTTTCATCCAAAAAAATTATATCATAATTATTATTCTGTACCATATCAATAGCATCATAACCATTAGTTACAGTATCTAGAGAAAAGCCTTTCTTTTCTAGAAAAAATATATGAGATGTTAAAGAATCTACTTCATCATCTATCCATAAAATATTACAAGCGTTCATTTTGTATCTTTTTGTTTTTTAAATTTATAGCATAAATTGTAAATAAATGTCATATCTGAAAAATAAAATCATCAATGATCCAATATATGGATTTGTCCATATACCTTTTGAAAGTATATGGAAAATAATGGAACACCCTTATTTTCAAAGACTACGAAGAATCTCTCAACTTGGACTTTCATCACTAGTATATCCAGGTGCAAACCACAATCGATTTCATCATGCAATTGGCTCAATGCATTTAATGAATAAATCTATTGAAATTTTAAAATCAAAAAACCATAACATTACTGAAGAAGAACATGAAGGCAGTTTAATAGCTATTCTACTCCATGACATTGGTCATGGACCATTTTCACATGCATTAGAAAACAGCATTGTAAAAAATCTGTCTCACGAAAAAATATCAATAATGTTTATGCATAAATTAAACGTAGAATTTAATGGAAAATTATCATTAGCAATTGATATTTTTACAAGAAAATACAAAAAGAAATTTCTTCATCAATTAATATCAAGTCAATTAGATGTAGATCGATTGGACTACCTTAATAGAGATAGTTTTTATTCTGGAGTGAATGAAGGAATTATTAATTCTAATCGGATTATTGAAATGTTAAACATTAAGGAAAATGAATTAGTTATTGATTACAAAGGGATATATTCGATAGAAAAATTTATCATTGCTAGAAAATTAATGTACTGGCAAGTATATCTACATAAAACCGTCCTCTCTGCAGAACATACTTTAATGCATATATTACAAAGAGCTAAACATTTAATTGGAAAAAATAATACAATTTATACCACCCCTAGTTTTAAGACGTTTCTATATCAGAAAGAAGAAATAACTGAGTCTTTTTTTATTGCTAATGATTTATTAGAAGAATTTGCACTGATCGATGATTATGATATTTTAGTATGCATGAAGAACTGGACTAAAGAAAATGACAAAGTATTAAGTATATTATCAAAAACAATTATTAATCGAAATCTTTTAAAGATGATTCCCATTAAAGAAGAAGAAAGGGAAAAAGAATTAAAAAGAATAAGAAAAGTAGCAATGCACAAATTTAATGTACATGAAGAAGATGTAAAATATTTAGTTTTTTCTATTACTACAAAAAATGAAACTTATAACTTTAACGATGAAGAGATAGTATTCTTAAAAAAGAATAACAACTTAGTTAAGTTGTCAGACACAAAAAATGAATTTAGCATGAATAGAAAAAATGCAAAAATTATTAAACATTATATTTGCTATCCAAAAGGATGTGTAATTTAAATTTAAACAATGAAGTTAACCGCACAAGAGCTGGCGAAAAAAATTGACGGAGAGATACAGGGCAAGTCAAATACTATTATCTCATCTTTCTCAAATATCAAAGATGCGAAAAAAGGTGATGTTACATTTTTATCTAATTTGAAATATGAAAAATATATTAACTCTACAAAAGCATCTATCATTATCACCCCCAAAATAAATATATCTACTAAAAAAACAATTATTAAAGTAGACGATCCCGTAAAACAGTTTTCAGCCATTTTGGAAATTTTCAAACCTAAAGAAACTAGGAAAAGTATAGTTTCAAAAAAAGCTAGTATTCACAAAAATGTGAAAATTGGAAAAAATGTATTTATAGGAGACTTCTGTATAATTGAACAAAATGCAATAATTGAACAAGATTGTGTGATTCTACCAAATACATTTATTGGAAAAAATGTAAAAATTGAAAATAGTTCTCAAATAGGTCCAAATACCACAATTTATCATAATTGTGTAATCGGAAAAAAGTGTATTATTCATGCTGGAGTAGTAATAGGAAGTGATGGATTTGGATTCGTGAAAAATAAAAACAAACTATCTAAAATGCCACAAGCTGGAAGTGTAATTATTGGAGATAATGTAGAGATTGGATCTAATAGCACGATAGATAGAGGCACATTATCAAACACAAAAATAGGAGATGGAGTTAAACTTGATAATCTTATTCAGATCGGCCATAATGTGGAAATTGGTGCAAACACATTGATTGCAGCACAATGCGGTATTGCTGGGTCAACTAAAATTGGAAAAAATTGTATGCTAGGTGGTCAAGTTGCTGTGGCGGATCACATTAAGATAGGTGACAATGTGAAAATTGCAGGAAAATCTGGAGTCATCAAAAATGTGCCGAATAATCAAGTATTACAAGGGCCTCTTGCATTTGAAATAAAAGACTTTCAAAAATCATATGTTCATTTTAAAAATTTAAGCAAAATGTTTGAAGAATTAAAAAAACTAAAAACAAAACAAAATATTGCAAAAAACACTCAAAAATAAAATAGAAATAAATGGCGTAGGGCTGCATACAGGAGTCCCTGTACAAATGAGGCTTATACCAGCTAACATAGACACTGGAATCCGATTTCGTAGAGTAGACCTCCCTAAAAAACCATATATAAATGCATTAATTGAAAATGTCAATGAGACAAATAGACGAACTGTCATCAAAGAAAATAATGCGAGTGTAGAAACCATAGAGCATTTACTAGCCTCTATCCTAGCAGCGTCAATTGACAATTTAATTATTGAATTAAATGGCCCTGAAGTACCTATTTTAGATGGAAGCTCAAAAGAATTTACAGAAAAAATAGAAAAAACAGGAATTCTGATCCAAGACAAGAAAAAACAAGAATTTGAAATATTAAATTACTTTAAAGTCGAAAACCAAAAAGACAATTCTAAAATTGAATTTTATCCCCAAAAAAAATTAGAATTAGAAGTGACAATAAATTATAACTCTAATGTCTTACAAGTACAAAAAGCCAAACTCGAAAAGTTATCAGATTTTAAAGAACATATTTCTCCTGCAAGAACATTTTGTTTTTTACATGAGCTCGACCATTTAATGAATCATCATTTAATTCAAGGTGGTAATATAAATAATGGCATTGTTTTTATAGAGAAAACTACAAGCTTAAAACATTTAGGTGAATTACAAAAATTATTACCAAACGATATAAATGAATTAAAACCAGGGATTTTAAATGGGAAAAAATTAATATCCGAAAATGAACAAGCGAAACATAAACTACTTGACTTGCTAGGGGATATAAAACTAGCTGGATTTGACATAAAAGGTAAAATCATTGCACATAAACCTGGTCATACAATAAACGCATTATTTACCAAAGAATTAAAAAAACAACTACTTAAAAATAGGAATATCATGGAAGGAAAACCATTAATGAATATTCAAGATATTAAAAAAATACTACCTCATAGAGAGCCATTTTTGTTTATTGATGAAATACGTGAGCTTGAAGACAATTATGTCACTGGAGTAAAATATGTCGACAGGGATGAATACTATTTCAAGGGGCATTTTCCAAATGCACCCGTTATGCCAGGAGTTTTACAAATTGAGGCAATGGCACAAACTGGAGGCATCTTAGCGCTCAACAGTGTACCTGATCCAGAAAATTATTTAACATATTTCATGAAGATAGATAAAGTTAAATTTAAACAAAAAGTGGAGCCTAATTGTATCTTAATATTTAAATTGCATTTATTATCCCCAATAAGGAGGGGGATATGTCACATGCAAGCAAAAGCATATGTTAATAATGAAATTGTCACTGAGGCAGAATTAATGGCAAAAATTGTAAAAGAAAAATAAATGAAAGAATTTACTAAAATCAGTAAAGATGCAATCATTGGAAAGAACTTGCATATTGATCCTTTTTCTGTAATTCATGAAAATGTAATTATTGGAGATAATTGTTGGATAGGATCAAATGTCACCATATATCCAGGTGCCAGGATAGGATCAAATTGTCAGATTTTTCCAGGAGCAGTAATTTCTGCTATTCCACAAGATTTAAAATTTAATGGAGAAGATACAACAGCAATCATTGGGGACAATGTAATTATAAGAGAATGTGTTACAATTAATAGAGGAACTAGTTACTGTAATAAAACAATGGTCGGTGATAACACTTTCCTTATGGCATATTCACATGTCGCTCATGATTGCATTATCAAAAATAATGTCATTATAGCAAATGGCGTTGCTATTGCCGGACATGTTGAGATAGATGAATATGCAATTATTGGCGGTCTATCAGCTATTCAACAATTTACTAAAATTGGTAAATTTAGCATGATTTCGGGAGGGTCTTTAGTTAGAAAAGATGTACCACCATATATTAAAGTGGCAAAAGAACCTTTGCGATTTATTGGAATAAATAAAATTGGGCTAGAAAGAAATAATTTTAAAAAAAATGAAATAGACAATATATCATCTATATTTAGGATTATATTCCAAGAGGGAAATAATATTTCAAAAGCCATTGAAATTATTGAAAAAAGTGACAAAAAAGATAATGAGAAAGCAGAAATTCTTAAATTCATTAAAAAT
Source organism: Flavobacteriales bacterium (assembly GCA_002722215.1). Taxonomy (GTDB): domain Bacteria; phylum Bacteroidota; class Bacteroidia; order Flavobacteriales; family TMED113; genus SP256. Next base: position 20,260 of record PBKX01000019.1, read on the forward strand.
TCAAAAATTGGAATCGTAAAAGGGTTTTATTAATTATGGCAACAACTTCAGATTTTAAAAATGGGCTGTGTATAAAACATAATGGTGATTTATGGAAAATTGAATCATTTCAACATGTGAAACCTGGTAAAGGCCCAGCTTTTGTCAGAACCAAAATTCGAAATCTAAATACATCTAGAGTCCTCGAAAATACATTTACAGCTGGTGTAAAAATAGAAATTGTGCGAATTGAAAATAGGTCATATCAATTCTTATATCAAGAAGGAAATGAAACATATCATTTCATGAATCAAAAAAATTATGAGCAAATTGCAATCCAAAAAAATCTAATTAATGCACCTCAATATTTAAAAGAAGGTAGTATTGTTGACATTATGTTTCATGCTGAAAACGAACAACCTCTTTCATGTACATTACCCCAGAATGTTACACTAAAAATTGTTTTTACCGAACCTGGAGAGAAAGGCAATACTGCTACAAATGCATTAAAGCCAGCCACTACCGAAACCAACGTAGAAGTGAAAGTCCCATTGTTTATTAATCAAGGCGACTTCGTAAAAATTGACACTTCAGATGGACGTTATATTGAAAGAGTTAAAGAGTAGATTATTCAACTATTAAAAAGTCTCTTATTGTTTGATATTTCTGAATTATCTCTAAGATATACATCCCTGACGAAAAATTAGATTTATAGACTTTAATATCATTACCATATGTTGTATGCTCGTACAATAATCTACCTGATACTTCATAGATTTTAATGATTGTCTCACCGTTATTATTAAAAGTAATTGTTGTATAATCAGAAAATGGATTTGGATAAATCATATAATTAATCTCATTAGACTCAATTAGTGATGACTGCTCACAAGCATCTCCTTCTCCATCTCCATCTGTATCAATTTGACCTGGATTAAACGTATAAGGACAATTATCAATTAAATCACATATATTATCTGCATCTATATCATCTCCAATTCCATCTCCATCTATATCATTACAATATCCTAAACAATCATAATATGTAAATGGATATAGCTCACAATCATCTAAATAACAATAAATACAACAATCATCACACATTTGATCAGCCCAAAAAACATAATTACATGCATCTACATCCATACAACCAACTTGCCCACCATCCTCTTCATCACAACTATTACCTATACCATCTCCATCAACATCTGTTTGAAGCGGATTAGAATAAATAGTATAATCAAAATCATCAATACAGTCAGGAACACCATCCCCGTCAAGGAAACCATCATCATTATAATCTCCAACTAATTCTCCTGTAATATTATTTAAAATATCAACACCACTATTATATACACAATTATCTACCGAATCAACATATGTAGCTGATAAACAATCTAATATACCATCTGCTCCAGCTTCGGATGTGATATTATTTATTTGATCTAAAGCACTAATTAAATTGCCTTCAGTATCATAACAATGAGTCTGGTTCCAATCACAGGCACCATCATTATCACAATCATATAAACAATTACCATCACAATCTAAATAACCAACACCATAAAGATGAATAGGATATATGCATGGATTTTGAAAATCAGTGGCAGAATATTGATTAACATTCGCCATTGGATCATAATTACACGCTGGCAATCCAGGAATGTATGACCATAAAAGTCCCGTATCTGGATCATACAATGTCCCATCATCCATGCAACCATAATAAACACACAGTCCATTATCTATATCTGCTGTTAAATCATAATTATCTGCATTTTCGTCCATACAACCCTCCGATGGAGTACATGCATCACAATCATTATTTGAATTATCTTGACAAGCAATAGAATAATCAAAATTATCACACTCATAGCAACCATATTGAGTACTCCAAATAGGATCTTCATTTGAAAAAGCAACTATATCTGTCACTTTATTAGTCAAAGAAAGTGAATCAAACTTCCAATACCCCTCTAATTTTCCAACACTATTGTTTTGTTCTTCGAAGACATTTAAATTAATATCTATATTATCACCTAGCCTTGCTTGAATTTCTTCTTGCGATAAAGCTCTACTCCAAACACGAATTTCATCCATTTGAACATCACATGATGCTAAACCAGATTGACTTGATCCTATAACCTTAGCATCAAGAGAGTCTAATGAGAAAATAGCATTAGGATTATATGCATTAGTTGTGGAATGCTGCACAATTTCTCCATCAATGTATAATCTAATACCATTCGAACAAAAAACTGCAGCTATATTTTTCCATTCACATGAATCAGTCACATTCGTATCTTCTTCCCACCAATTATAAACCTCAGTACTACTAACAAAATCAATAGGAGGTATAATATAATTCGCATTTGTTTGTTGCTGTGTATAACAAAGATCTTCTTCATTTTCACAATCCCCATTTTGATCTACATTTTTTTCATAGTATGCCTCTATTCCTTTTACGCCATCACGCCATCTAATTACATATCTATGATTATTAGAGGATCCAAAATCAATAAAATAACCAAAACTACCTTCGTTATCTTGTGACAATGACCAATTATCATCATCATATGCCCAAAAAGAAATCGTTACTCCATTAGCATTATAAAAATCAAGATCATTCACTTCTAAGAAATTATTATTATCCCTAAAGTCTATACTTCCACAGTAGCTACATGAGCCGTCGTCCCAAGTCGCCAATTCATCGTAATTCAGTGATGTATCATCTGTACATCCAAAAACCTCATCTGCATCACATACACCATTTGGGTAAACTGTATCATTCAAGTCAGAATTTGGACAGGGATCTTCATCAGCACAAAGGCCATCTCCATCGATATCATTATCTGGATCATTTGGACATATATCTTCATTGGCACAAAGGCCATCTCCATCGATATCATTATATACATCATTAGGACATGTATCACAGACGTCCCCTTCTCCGTCTCCATCAGTATCTAATTGATTAAAGTTGGAATTAAATACACAATTATCACATACATTTCCAACACCATCATTATCATAATCACCTTGAAAAGGATTGCCATTTTCCGGACAATTATCACACGCATCGCCATCGCCATCACCATCACCATCTAGCTGATCTATATTAGACACAAAGTCACAATTATCACAGCCATCAGGTAATAAATCACCATCAGAATCTATATTGTCATCATAACCTGCACATACATCTAGGTCTCCACAAACCCCATCGCCATCTATATCATTATCTGGATCATTTGGACATATATCCACATCTCCACAAATGCCATCAGAATCTATATCATCATCTTGATCATAAGGGCATATATCACAATCATTCGGCACTGAATCGCCATCAGAATCTACCAAATCATTACCTAATAGGCATATATCATCATCATCGCATACAGTATCGCCATCAAAATCAATGCAATCATCACATACATCTCCAATGTTGTCTCCTTGTCCAAAATTATCTATATCAATTTGTTCTGGATTTACTGTAGCTATACAATTATCTACATTATCACCAACACCATCACCATCTGTATCTGACCATTCCGTAGGATCAAATGGAAATACATCTTCATCACTACAGAAACCATCACCATCTAAATCATTATCAGGATCATTAATGCAAATATCACAATAGTCTGGGATCAAATCAAAATCGGAGTCTATTAAGTCATCTCCTCCAGGGCATATATCATCTTCATCACATACTGTGTCATCATCTTGATCATTATCAATTAACACTCCGGTTCCATCTGTAAATTGACTGCCATAATTCGGGTTATAATTCGGATTATTTACAATAATCACATTTCCATAATTTGGGTTATAATCTTCATCTATATATTCATCAACATACCCCCCATCAACAGGCCCCGGCGTTAAATTTCCTTCAGCATCATAATATATAATATAACTCTCATCATTTTCATTACCTGTAAGATCTAAAACGAGATCACCATCTACATCAACTGAATCAATAGTTGCTTCAGGGCTGCCTGTTTGATCAGTAGAACATGTATCACAAATACCGTCAACATATAAACAAGAACCATCATCAGCGATAACTGATGAATCATAATTACATGCTACTGGATCCATACAACCTACACAAGAATAATCACAAGAGTTATCTTCGATTGTCGCTCCGTCATAATTACAAGCTGATGGATCTGTACATCCCAAGCAAGAATCATAATCTAAACAATTAATCGGAATCGTAGCACTTGAATCATAATCACATGCATTTATATCCATACACCCAACACATGTTTCATACTCACAACAATTATCACACAATATCGTCGCAGTTGGACTATAATTACATGCTCCATCTTCTATACACCCAATACAAGAATAATCACATCCAAATTGCCAGTCTTCTACAAAAATAGCATCAATCAAAAGCAAATTATTTGTACCATATATATTATCTACAGTTGTACTCGTTTCAAAACTTATTAAATTAGTTTGCGTAGAAAAGACAATAAATTGATTTGGACTAATTTCTCTTTGCACAAAAAAGTAGATCAATTCATTCTCAAAACAACCATCTTGCATAGCTGTTGTTGGATCATTTCCATAAATAGTTAATACGGTACTTGGCCCCTCAAATTCTGTTAAACCAACACAATAGTAATCACCCATTTCATCTAAAATAAAAGCACCAATTTGATCGCCAATCGTTAAGTTATTTTGTGAATACTGATTAGTTCCAATCGTCATATTACTGCCTGTATTGGGAGGAGCAGTAAAAAGCAGCCCTGACTCTGTCGCTAATGAATCATAATTACATGCTGCTGTATCCATGCATCCAATAAGGCTTTCATATAGACAAGAATCATCATCTGTATTTGCACTTAAATTATAATTATATGCTAATAAATCTGTACAGCCAAGAACTATTCCTACACATGAACCATCATCATAACATGCTGTATCATCATAATTGTATGCTAATGAATCTACACATCCTGCTATGTAGCAACATGTTCCATCATCCGTAGTTGCATTTTCATTAAAGTTTAATGCTAACGAATCTATACATCCAGTGATGTAAGGCTCAGTACAATCTTCTAAATAAATACAACAAGAAGAATTTCCACACGATATCGTAGCGAATGGATCAAAATTACATGCTATTTCATCCGTGCAGCCAAAACAAGAGTAATCACATGAGCCATCATCAAAATTAGCTGTCTCATCATAATTACATGCTACTTCATCCATACAACCATAACAAGAGTAATCACATACTTCCCATGGCCCATCCTCTCCTAAGCCAGAGTTATCCCAAGATGCAAAAGGATTAAAATTACATGCACCCTGATCCATACAACCTATACAAGAGTAATCACAAGAATTATCTGATATTATAGCATTTTGATTAAAATTACATGCTAGTGAGTCTATACAGCCAAAACAAAGTTGATCATAGAAACATTCAACAATATCACCACTAACATTATCCCCATTAAGTATAGCTCCACTACCATAAGTATTATCATTACAATTTGGACAATAATTACATGCACCCTCCTCTAAACACCCAATACAAGAAATCCAGTCTATACAGTCAGTAGGATATATAGCAGTTGCATCATAGTCACATGCATTTTCATTCATGCAACCATAACAACTTGTAACATCACAACAATCACTACAAGGTATAGTAGCATCTATATCATAATTACATGATGCTGGATTTGTGCAACCATAGCAATCAAAATCACAACTTTCATCATTTAATGTGGCTTCCATATTATAGTTACATGCTGTTGGATCCATACAACCAAAAATGCCATCCAAAGGACATTCATTTATAATTAATGAAACCTGAGCTAGATTATCCAATGTTTGATTTATGGGAAGACCATTCCAAGTCGCAACTAAATTTACAACTAGATTGAGATTGTATTGTCCTGTCAATTGTGGAGTTCCAAAAAGTGAAAAACAACCAGCATCGCCTCCATTAAAAGAACATGAATCATTACTACAATTTAATTGTAATCCCGGAGGGAGACCTTCAATCTGTTGTATCGTAAGATTAGAAATATCTAAATTAAGTTCTAATCCATCAACATAAAACGCGGTGTCTGTTGGAGTATTAATTTGAAAATTAGTTTGATAATAATTATTTATGTATCCTATTAGAGAAGAGTTGCCAGTTTCAAGATCAGGATTATATAAAAAATCTATATTTTCATCATTAATAGTACAGGGATCATCTAAATCTGAACATTGTCCAAAACTTAAAAAAGGAATAATAAAGAGAATTAATATTTTTTTCATATAACCATTGTAATAGTAGAACCTATATAAAGTTAAGAAATTTTGTTGATCAAATTGATAATGAATGTGATTGTTTTTTATGACTCATTAAATCTAGAGCGACAAGCATCGCAAAACTTCCCCAAACAGCCACAGAAGCTTTATCTGTATCTAAAAAATTATTAAATAAACCATGAATAAAATAACTCATTAAAGCAATAATAATAGCTAATAACCAAATTCTCTTTGAATTGTCACTACTTTCATAATACATATTTATTGCTCGAATAATAGTAAATAAAACTAGTGAAATAAACAGTAAGAAACCAATAAAACCAGATTCACACAGAGGACCAAGATATTCACTATGTGCATTACCCATATCACCGGAATTAGAACTAATAATCGTGCGATCTTTACTCAGTTGAAATCGAGCATATTGAAATTGATATGTACCTGGCCCCCAACCAAAATATGGTTTTTCAATAAACATTTTTAAAGCACACTTCCATCTATTAATTCGCTCCATATTAGAAGCATCTGTTGAAATATTAGAAATGGAAGTAACATGCTCAATTAAATTATCCGAACTATCCTGGCGATTAGATTGTAGTAAATCTATAATTGGACTTTGAAATACAAAAAGAAAAGCTATCAACAAAAACGGACCACAAAACAATACCTTGCGATTAATTTGAAATTTTAAAAGCAGAGCAAACAGCATACTAATAAATAAACTAATCCACGCTGCTCTTGTAAATGACAAAATTAAACCAATGATCAAAATCAATAAAAAGAATAACAATAACATTCTAAATATATTATTTTCTTTTTTTAACCAGAATAAAGCAAAAACAAAAGGCAGAAAAAATGCTATTACACCACCATAAGAAGTATGGTCGTTAAAAAATGGAGACATCATATAGTGCGCAGACTCTTTATCAAAAAAATAACTACTATGACGTAAAACCGTGTAGAGAACAACACAAACTAGAGGAATAGTATATAACAAAATAAATTTTGACATTTCAGTTTTTTTCTGAAAAAAAATTGAACCCATAAAAAAAATTGGAAGAATATACCATAACCTAGTGAGCAAAATTTTAAATGATACTAAAGGCATAGAGGAAGTGATACACGTAATAAACATCCACAATAAATAAATTAGCATAAAAAATGTAATTGGATGTTGTAAAATGGGTTTAAATAGAGAGGTATTATTGCTAATCTGAAAAATAGTTAAAATCATAAAACCAAATAATATAGGTTCTGTTGGAAAAGCCATTTCAGTATCTAAAATAAATAATCCAAGATCTGACAAAGAGACCGACAGTGGAGTCAAAAAAACTACTAAATAAAAGAGATATTTTATATTTAAAAAGGGTAAAAAAATAACCCCTAATATAAATGGCATCAATAAAATTGAATATTTTTCATCTGGAAGAAAGTAGGCAATAAGTGACAAATAAATTGCAGAAACAAAAAATACAAGCAAATTATTTCGACCTTTGATATCCATTATTTAATAGAATTCACAGATTCTAATATAGACAGAGATAGTATTGAAACAAAAAGTACAGCAATCAATGAACTCAAAACAATCAGCCATCTAATTGGGTACGCTTTTTTATCAGACGGATAAGCTTTATTAAGAATAAATTTATTATCTAGCATATATTGAGTGTCAATCTGGACTCTATCAGATTCAAACTCAATAAGTGCTAGCTCTTCTTCTATTTCATAACTTTTTCTCAATAACACATCATGAGCACCAGAGTACTTAGCTAATGTATTTAATTCCTTTTGAATTCTTTTAGCGCCACTGAGATTATTCGCGGCTAATGCAATCGCATATTGCTCTGTTAAACGTTCTGCCTGATGAACTGTAGATATAATACCACGAGATCTATAATCTTTTAAAGAATCTTGAGTTAATGCTCTTTGTTGATATAATATTGTTTTTCTTAATTCTAAAACTTCCAAAGCTTGTAATGCTCTATTTTCACGAATACGAGCAATTACAAAATCTATTAAAACTAAATACTCATTAGCAATATCAGCAGCCACCTGCGGATCCTTGTCAAGGACACTAATTTCAATAGCATTAAATTTGGTCTTTTTAATCGAAATGGCCTGCCCATATAAATCATTCATAATGGTGTTAGCATATACATCCTCTTGATTGACTTCATAGTGATCAAATAAGTCAAATCTACGCACAATAGAATCCCTCATTTCATCACTATTTAATACCTGAACTAATTGCTCTGCCTGTTCTTCTTCACCAAATTCCAAAACATCTTTTCGATATGGGTTATGCTCTACTAATAAGGCCTGTGAAACAGAACTAGTGGTGGTGGGGTAAATGACCACTGAAGATTTAAATTTTTCTTCGATTGCAAATAATGCAATAATAGAACTTAACACGCTGGTTAAAAATCCAACTAAAAATAATATCCGAATATTATTCTTAATAAGACGCATCAACCAAATAAAATCAAAAGTAGAATCTTTCATGGATATTATAAATTTAAATCAAATATAAGATAAGTTATTTTATTTTAAATCGATTTTTAATTAACATATTAAAATCAGATATTTTCATAAGCCTAGTCACAAAAATCCACAACAAACTAAAACTTAAATAGATAAATAACTTATAATATAAATTAGTTTCGATCAACTTTAAACAATAAGTAAAAATTAGCAAGCCCAAAAAGAATAATGATACTCTTAACATCGTATTGAAGAAGCGGAACTTAAAGATGTAAATACATAGTAATATTTGTGCAATACCAGTTAAAAACTGGGTAATTAAACTAGCTAATGCTGATCCAAACGCATAATAGTGAGGTATTAAAACAATATTTAAAACAATATTTAAAACTACACCGCATGCAGCAACTAAATTTAAATAAAATAAATTACCATTAGCAGTTAAAAGTGTACCATATATATATGTAGAGGAAACACAGATAAAACAAATCATTAAAATTGTAAAAATACTAGATGCTTCCATGATATAAGTAGAGTATCTGAAATCCATAATTTCATAACTAAAAAAACAACAAAAAACAGAAATCACTAAAGCAAAAGCCATTAACGTTTTAAAAGAAAAATTAACCATTTCATGCACACACTCTCCCAGTTTCAACATTCTTGAAAAAATAGGCAACAATAATGCTGCAAATAAATAAGCTAACATATTCGAAGCTTCAAAAAATCTATATGCTTTGGCATAAATACCCGCCTGAACAGAATCATCATTTATCATTCTTTCTAACATAACACTATCAATTCTATAGTACACAGTCATTAGAAAAATTAATAAAGCATAGGGCAAGCTATTTTTTAAGATAACAATCGCAAATGTCTTATTCCATTTGAATTGAAAATTGGATGTTTTGCGAAACACTAACATAAATGAAAAAAGCAATGTAATAAAGTAAGCCACAGTTTGAGAATAGACAAACCATTCTATTTGAAAAGGCTGCTCAAATAGACCTCCCCATAATAATAACGAACAAATAATAATTAAAAGAAATCTATCTAAAATTGAAACGACACTATCTTCTACAAATAAATGCAAGCCTGCTAAATTAGATCTAATATATAAGATAAATGCAACAAGAGATTGATTAAATGCTAACACTAAAAGAATTTTTAACTGTGTCGAATCATAACCAATAAAAAATGCAATTAGAAAGGTGGCAACAAGATACATTAAAATCAACACAACCCTTAATGTAATAATCCCTGAGAAATGCTTGTCTAGCAACTGACGATGTTGTGCTATATTTTTAACATTATAATTTGTTATCCCTAAATCAAGGATAATATTTAATAAAAATGAAAAATTAATTAATGCAAAATAATTGCCATACACACTATCCCCTACTCTATTAATTACTTCTGCATCTATACCTAAAATATAAAAAGGTTTGATTAGTAAATTTAAAATCACAACTAACACTAAATTCCAAACAAACCTACTCTTCATAGACTTTCAAAATAAATAAGTTTCTTAAGTTAACGTAAAATATCTAAATATCATATCTACAATTAGCGAGAATTGATTAAATTCAAGAAGTGAGAGTTGCTGTAAATACAAGATTATTAATAAAAAACAAACTAGACGGTATTGGTAGATTTGCACTTGAAACATTAAAACGAATTACAAAAAACCATCCAGAAGTTGAATTTCATTTTATATTTGATCGTCCATTTTCTGAGGATTTTATTTTTAATGACAATATTGTTCCTCACGTACTTACACCTCCAGCCCGGCATCCAATACTATGGTATATTTGGTTTCAAATTCAACTACCAAAATTACTAACACAAATTAATCCTGACATATTATTCTCTCCAGACGGCTTTATACCTATAAATTCAAAAATCCGTACAATAACTACAATTCATGACATTAATTTTGAGCATAGACCAAAAGATTTGCCATGGGCACATAGCTTATTTTATCGACGGTTTTTTAAAAAATACGCCCAAGATTCAAATCAAATAATCACAGTTTCACATTTCTCAAAAGCAGATATTGTAAAGAAATATGGTGTCAATGCAAAAAAAATACACATTGTCTATAATGGGGTGTCTTCCGATTTTCAAAAAGTTTCTGATAAAACAAAATTAGAAATTCAAAAAAAATACAGTAATGGAAAAGATTTTTTTGTTTTTGTTGGAAGCCTACATAAAAGAAAAAATATTAAAAACTTACTGCTTTCATTTAATGAGTATAAAAAAAATAATGGATCATTAAAACTCATTATAGTTGGTGAACAGAAATGGATGAATCGTGAAATAAAACAAATATATCAACAGATGTTTTATAAAGAAGATGTTATTTTCCTAGGAAAAATTTCAGACTCTGAACTTGTAAAAATTTTAGGCTCCGCCCATGCACTTTGTTTTATTTCCCTTTTTGAGGGCTTTGGCCTACCAATCATAGAAGCCATGAAATGCTCTGTCCCCATCATTACCTCAAATACAAGCTGTATGCCAGAAATTGTTCAAAATGCTGGAATTATAGTAGATCCATATGATCAAAAAGACATTGCGCAAGCAATGACTGACATGGAAAAAAACGAAAATAAAAGACAAAAATTAATTCAAAATGGGAATGATTTAGTGAAAAAATTTAATTGGGAAAAAAGTGCTAATGAAATTTGGAAAATAATGAAGCTATCAATNAATGAGCCTAAAATTATATAACTCAANTCAAATAATATGNGGATGTGATGAAGCTGGAAGAGGAGCCTTAGCGGGCCCCGTAGTTGCGAGTGCAGTAATTTTAACAAAACNATTTNATCAACCAGAGNTAAATGACTCAAAAAAAATATCTAAAAAATTGAGANATNAATTAGCNANTTTTATTAAACAGAATAGCNTAGGATGGGCTNTCGGATTAGTNAGCGAAAAAGAAATTGATAGAATTAATATATTAAATGCATCAATTAAAGCAATGCATATTGCTATTAANAGANTCATTGCAAAAATNAATCAGAGTCCAGAATTATTAATNATAGATGGGAATAGATTTAAACCATACAAAAGCATCGAGCATAAATGTATTATCAAAGGTGATNCAAAGTATGCNTCTATTGCTGCAGCATCNGTATTAGCAAAAACATATCGTGATAANTTAATGAATGAGCTACATGTAAAACATCCAATTTATAACTGGAAAGAGAATAAGGGATACCCAACAAAAGAACACAAAAAAAAAATAATTTACCACGGGATTAATAAATATCATAGAAAAAGTTTTAAATTATTNGACCCACAATANACCTTGGANTTATAATATGAATAACTATATTATTTTCATTATTTCGCTATTATTTTATTCTTGTTGGACAGAACAAAAAACNACAGAATTNGAAATCACAAAAGCAATCCCAAATAATTCGGATCTGATTATTAAATTTCATGACATAAATAAAATAAATCAAAAAATAGATGCATTTGAATGGTGGACAGAATTACAGTCAGCACCTATCTTTAATGAAAATATAGCACTAATAAATCAACTNAATAAAATATANANTATTGATGAAATATTTNACGATAAAACNATCTATTTAAGNTCTATNCTCATAGGGGAANAGCAAAGCGAATTTATTTTCATTNCATCTATTTCNGATNCTNAAANTAAATTAAANAAATTACTTCGAACAATTCACAGTAGCGATAACAATAGGCAATNTTACGAAGGAGTATTTATTAATAANATACAAATAGATATAGATANTAAAGGCAAAAGGAATGTGTTTTTTGCTATCTATGANAACATCTTTATGTTAAGTTTTTCTGAAATAATAATCCAAGAAAGCATTAGACAAATAAAATCNAATATAAATTTATTTGAATTAGACCCGATACATAAATTAGATAAAAATCTGCCAAAATATAGCGACTTAAATATTTTAGTCAAAACACCATTTTTAGAAAAAATCATCGGGAAGCAAAATATATTTTTAAACTCCGANACATGGTCTTGGTTTGATGTAGAATTAGAAACAAATCACATCATCTTGAATGGAGTGACNAATAGAGGTAATGTGACATACTTAGAGGACACCCAATATAGTGACAGTAAAAAATCAAATATCGAAAATATTTTACCTAGGCACATAAAAGGATTCTATAAATATCAAATTAATAGCACTGCTGATTTAAATGCAGTAATCAATACTATTACAGGTTCNAATGAAAATGCATATCACTTGTCATATAAAACCTGGCACCCAACAGAAATAAATGTAGCATATAATGACAATTCCTTTCAAAACAAATCATATGTGGTATTCAGCCCCAATAAAAAAAGTAAATGTTTAGAGTATATGGAGCANCATCGCCCNGTAATTGAAGATCAATACTTAAACTATGAAATCAAAAAAATAGCAGTGAAAAATTTCGCATCAAAGGATTGGTTAAAAGAAATAGTTTCAGAATGGCATAACATATATTATATCGTATNTCAAAATAACATGATTTTAAGTGATGAGTTNAAAAATATAAAATCATTAATTAATAATATTAATTCAAATCAGACAATTGGCAAGAGTAATGCNCTAACGATAATAAATGAAAAACTAGGNAATAAATCACACACTGCATTTTATCTAAACTTTCAACAACATAAAGAAAAATGGAAANAAATATTCAATTCTATTGTCTCGAAAAATATAGCATCGGAAGACTATTTTTTTAACTCCATCATACTACTACATGAAAACATGGAAGTTCAAAATCCAACAGAATGGATTGTTAATCTTNATCATGAAACTNACTATAAACCCCAATTTGTNTTGAATCACTATACAAANAAACTAGAAATNTTTACTCAAGACATAGAAAACAATATTTATNTAATTAGTGANAAAGGTAAAGTTATATGGAAACAAAAAATTGGCAATAGTATTTTAGGAGACATACATCAAATAGATAGATATAAAAACAAAAAATTACAATACTTATTTAATTCTAAAGATTCTATTTATTTAATCGACCGAAATGGAAAAAATGTCGAACCTTTTCCAATAGGCAGTAAGAATGAGATGTCAATCCCAATAGCAGTTTTTGACTATGATAAAAANAGAAATTATAGAATCTTGGTATCNATGCAAAATGAACTTAAAATGTATAATGCGTCTGGAAAAATAATATCTGGATGGGAATTCCTAAAAACCAAGTCGAATATTACCATGGTGCCAGAGCATTATCAGATATTCAATAAAGACTATATACTCATTAATGAAGAAAATGGCAAAGTTCATTTATTAAATNGAAAAGGTCAAGCACGACTAATCATAAAAGACAAAATTCAAAGATCAAACAATACAATGAGTCTCATTAAAGGAGAGGATATAAAAGATAGCAAGTTAATCACACTCAACAATGAAGGNAAAATAATTTACCTATATCTGTCAGGTAGNATTGATACTCTGAAAATGCAGAATCTAAATCCAACTGACCAATATATTAGAAANAAGGACAAAACTATTATTGTTCGTGACAAAACACTTTTTTTCTCATCAAAAGAAAATAGATTTGAATATCAATTTGAAAGAAAGCCAATATCTCAGCCTAAATTATTTANTAACCAGAAATCTTGCTTAATTGGGATCAGGAATGAGACTGAAAACTTAATCTACTTATTAAATGAAAAAGGAGAACTGTACGGAAGNCCGTTTTTTGGGACCACGGACTTCAGCATCAACCAAGGCGATCACATCAATTTAATAGTCGGCAGTAGCGAGGGATTAATTTACAATTATAAANTTAATTGAATTTAACTTTTTTGATTAAATGAAGCCGTTGTCCGACATAAGGCTCTGACCCTAGTGCCATTTTATTTTTTTTATACAAATGTTTTAATTTAATCCCATAAATTTGGGAAATAGTATACATACTTTCTCCCTCTGAAACCACATGAAAAGATTGAGTGCCTTTTTTTCTTTTTGGCTGAAGATAAACCTTTTCTCCTTCAAATAAAACTCTGTCATTTTTACACTCGTTATACTTAAGGAGTTCCCACAACCAAACATCTGTTTTTTCTGCAATATCATCATACAAATCACCACCTTTAGCTAAAACATATTTAGTATAATTGTTCTCATACACCCTTATCACATCAGCAACAGGGCTTTCAACAACTCGCTGTTCCTTTAATTTTTCTTTATCTTTTCTATTTAAACTTTTCTTNTCATACTGAGTTAAATCATATTCATCAATTAATTTAATTAATTTTTTAGCATAAGTNTTACTAGTAGCATAACCTGCCTTTTGTAACCCTTTTGCCCATCCTTTATAATCTGTTTTTCTTAATTCAAACAAAAAAGCATATCGNTTCCTCTCTGACAAAAAGAGGGAATGATCCCTAAAAGATTCTGATACCCGATTATATTTCCTAAAACATTCCTGTTTTTCATCATCATCNTGATATATTANACCTCCCTTCCAATCTACGTGACACTTGATGCCAAAATGATTATTCGCATTNACTGCTAGAGTACTTGTCCCACTCGCGGATTCTAATATTCCTTGGGCCAAAGTAATACTAGCGGGGATACCATAATAATGCATCTCATTGATAGCTGCCGCTTTATATTCTTTTATATAACCTCNTATATCCTGAGCGGATAAANAANAGANAGATAAACTNAGTNAAATTAAANATACTAGTCTCATTAATAATTAAAATTAAACCCTTTTANTCCTTGAATACCCCCAGTGTGAANAATTAATATCTTNGTTTTCTTNGGGAAGAAATCTTTTTNAATTAATTGAAAAAGAGAATANAAAAGTTTTCCCATATAAATCAAATCTAATTTTATATTATGTTCTAAATAAAACTGTCGCACAAATTTAATCAAATTCGCATTAACTTGACCAAAGCCATTAAAATGATTATCNGCTATTAAATCCCAGTTTTTGCATGAATGAGAAACACAGAATTTTAAAATATTATTTCTTTGTTCATATGTTTTTTTAAAAGGGCAAAAACCAATGAATTTATGCTTTTTAGTAAGCGATCGAATCAAGCCAGCAGCAGTACATCCAGTACCTACGGGAGAGCATATGTAGTCATAATTCAAGTCTGAAATAATTTCTTCACAACCCTTAACTCCTAATTCATTATTACCACCTTCTGGTATCATATAAAATGGCCCNAATNTCTTGATCCAGCNAGAAATTTGTTTTTTAGAATATTTTTCTAGTCTATANGAAGANCTATTTAAATAATGTAATTTCATATCATTTTTANTNCAAAAAGATAATGTTGAAGTGATATTTNCTTCTCCCCTTACAATACCAATTGAATGAAAACCATATTGTTTTGCAGCATAACTCAATGCNTGTAAATGATTAGAATATTGTCCTCCAAAACTTAGAAGAGTATTATGACCTTCTTCTTTAGCTTGCTGAAAATTATACTTTAGCTTTCTCCATTTATTACCAGAAACAACATCATGAATCAACTCATCTCTTTTAATAAATATTTCTAGTTCTTTTTTATCAAAAAAATTACTATTTATCTTTGTGGTAATAGTATGTGAATTTAAATTCAAAATATATATTAATTATGTGTAGCTAATATGAATATAAATTATTATACTTAAAAAAAGAATCATAATTAAATATGAAAAAATATATCNCCTTANTTGTAGTNTTAAGCACATTGACAATNGGTTGTCAAAAAGAGTTATGTCGAACNTGCAACACTTATAACTTAGAGTCATATCAAGGTGAATTAGATGATTTTTATGGGANTTTTCTTGTNTGTGAACAAGATGACATGTGGGATGAAATAGTTTGGTGGGAAGAGTGTCATGGGTGTTTTTTGCCAAGTAATGAAGGTGGCAACGGATCATTAATAGATTTAAATATTTATAAAGTAGGAATCCGAAATATTGAGAATCCAGATATTGATGGTGATGGNATCCATAATAATAATGATANTGATATTGATGGTGATGGCGTNTTAAACTTTGAAGATTATACAGCNCATGGATTGGATGAAAATATAATGCTAGAACTAATTATATGCACTGATAATTAAATTGAGATGCAGCACGAACACTATCTAAGTAAGTTAGATCCTGANGAATACTATATGTCAAAAGATGGGTATATAATATTNACAGAGAAGTATCATTTAAAAAGAGGNTATTGTTGTAATTCTAACTGTATACATTGTCCATATTTAAAAAAGAATATATGAAGAAATTAGATTTTTTTAAATGCATAAAAGAAGGTATCCCAAATAATTTACCTCCTAAAAAAAAATACAATAAGTCTATCAATCACGCACCCTCAAAAAAACCGCACCTTTCTAAACAGGAAAAAATATTAGCTATTAAAAATGCATTGAGATATTTCCCAAAAGATAAACACAAAATTTTAATATCTGAATTTAAAGAAGAACTAGAAAAATTTGGAAAAATCTATATGTATCGATTTAAACCCAATTATAAAATTACAGCAATGAGTCTTGAGGACTTTCCACATGTCTCAAAACAAGCTGCTAGTATCATGTTAATGATTCATAATAACCTAGATAATAGTGTTGCACAACATCCAGATGAATTAATAACATACGGAGGGAATGGATCTGTCTTTCAAAATTGGGCCCAATACTTATTAACCATGAAATATTTGTCAGAAATGACAGAAAAACAAACTTTGGTTTTATATTCTGGTCATCCTCTAGGACTTTTTCCATCTAACAAATCCGCTCCAAGAGTAGTAGTAACAAATGGGATGATGATTCCAAATTATTCACAACCAAAAGACTTAGAAAAATTTAACACATTAGGTGTTACTCAATATGGACAAATGACTGCAGGATCCTTCATGTATATCGGGCCACAAGGAATTGTTCATGGAACAACAATTACAATTTTGAATGCACGCCGCATGCTAAATGACAAAACGAATGAAATTAAGTTATTTGTTTCCTCAGGATTGGGAGGAATGAGTGGTGCGCAACCTAAAGCAGCAAAAATTGCTGGATTAATCAGCATCACAGCAGAAGTTAATAAAAAGGTAATCGAAAAACGATTCCAACAAGGATGGATTGACGAAATAGTTGCCGATTTAAATCAACTTATTAAAAAAGTTAAAATAGCTAAAAAGAAAAAAGAAATAATTGCTTTTGGTTTTCATGGCAACATTATTGAATTATGGGAAAAATTAAATGAAGAAAAAGTTTTTGTTGATATTGGATCAGATCAAACATCATTACATAATCCTTTTCATGGAGGCTATTATCCAAAAGGATTATCATTTACTGAAGCTAATAAACTTATCAAAAAGGATCCTGATAAATTTAAAAAATTAGTTCAAAATTCTTTAAAAGAACATGTCAACACTATAAATAAACACACTAAAAAAGGCACTTATTTTTTTGATTATGGAAATGCTTTTCTACTAGAAGCAAAACGAGCAAAAGCGAATATTTTACATAAAAATGGGGAATTTAAATATCCCTCTTATGTTCAAGACATAATGGGGCCATTATGTTTTGATTATGGATTTGGACCATTTAGATGGGTTTGCACTTCAAATAAAAAAAGTGATTTACAAAAAACCGATAAAATTGCGCAAAAAGTATTAGAACAATTAATCCTCAAATCACCTAGTGAAATAAAAGAACAAATGCAAGACAATATTAATTGGATTAAATCAGCAAATAAAAATCAACTAGTAGTGGGCTCACAATCTAGAATTTTATATGCTAATAGTGATGGACGAATTGAAATTGCAAAAGCATTTAATAAAGCAATTAAAAATAATGAAATTGGGCCGATTGTCATAGGTCGTGATCATCATGATGTTTCTGGTACTGATTCCCCTTATAGAGAAACATCCAACATATATGATGGATCAAAGTTTACTGCTGACATGTCAATTCAAAATGTGATTGGAGATAGTTTTAGAGGTGCAACATGGGTATCTATTCATAATGGTGGTGGTGTTGGTTGGGGTGAAGTCATTAATGGCGGTTTTGGCCTATTACTAGATGGAAGTAAAGAAGCTGGAAAAAATTTGAAAAGCATGTTGCATTGGGACGTGAACAATGGAATTGCAAGACGATCTTGGGCAAGAAATATAGGTGCAATACAAGCTATTAAAACAGAAATGAAAAAAGAAAAACTTTTAAAAGTTACATTGCCTCACTTTGTCGAAGACACACTACTTAACAAGATTTAATGATATCATTAATCTCTTCAAATACTGGATCGAAATTTTCTGGGATATCTCCAGAAGCAACAGAAAAAAATGCCTGCCCTCCGCCCTTTCCATTGATATGTGTTGATACGTTATTAATAATTTGAGAAGCATTTAAATTTTTCAATTCTACTAATGACTTGCTTAACGCAATGTTCAAAACACTTTTCCCTTTACTCTTTGTCGCTAAAGCTACAAGTATATTATCATATCTTTTAATGAAGGAAAAACAAATATTTTTAATCATTGAGACATCTAAACTTAATTCTTTTGTAATCAGCTTAATATTATTAACCTCTATTATTTCGCTTTCTAATTTTTTGATGACATCATCTAATTTTTGTTTTTGCGAGCTCTTTGTAAGATCATGAAGTTGTTTATTCTCAGACATTAATCTCTTAACTGAGTCAATAATATTGTCCGAACTTTTTAATAGTAACTGCAAACCTTCTAATTCATGTAATTTGTTTTGAAAAAAATGAATAGCACATAAACTTGTTACAGCCTCTATTCTTCTAATTCCAGATGCAACAGAAGATTCTGACAGAATTTTAAACACCCCAATTTCAGTTGTATTAGAAACATGAGTTCCACCACACAACTCAATAGAATCTTGAAATTTAATGACTCGGACATAATCACCATATTTCTCTCCAAATAATCCAATAGCTCCCATTTCTTGAGCATCTTTGATTGATACATCTCTAAATTCTTCTAAATCAATGCCCATAATAATAGCATGATTAATTTTATCTTCTAATTCTGATAATATTATATGATCCAGTTTTTTAAAATGCGAAAAATCAAATCGTAAATAATTAGACCCGACATAAGACCCCTTTTGCTCAACATGTGCCCCTAAACAACTACGCAATGTATGATGTAATAAATGTGTAGCAGAATGATTTCTTGTGATTAGTTTTCTTTTTTCAGCATCTATGCGCAACTCAAATGGATTTAAAAAATGTTGTTTGTTACAATCAAAATTTTCAACAAAATGAAGAATTAAATTATTCTCTTTTTTTGTATCTATAATTTTAATCGAAATAGATGATGATGTATCCACTCCTAAAATAAGCAAACCTTGATCTCCTACTTGCCCCCCACCCTCTGGATAAAATGGAGTTTTATTAAAAACTAAATGAAACTTACTTTCACCCTTAATTTTAACTTTTCTATATTTTATAAGTTTTGCATCTATAACAGAGAATAATTCATGGCCTACAAAACCTTCGATTGGCACATCAGTCACCTTTATCCAATCTCCTAATATAATCTCCGAAGCTGCTCTAGAGCGTTGTTTTTGTTCTTGCATACATTGATCAAATTGTTTTTGATCATAATGCAGTCCTTTCTCTTGTAAAATTAATGATGTTAAATCCGGTGGAAAACCGTAGGTATCATATAATGCAAATACATCAGAACCATGTATCAAATTAGAGTTAGAATCCAAATTTGAAATCAACTGATTGATTAAATTTAAACCATTTCCTAAAGTATGAAGAAAAACCTTCTCTTCTTCTTCTATAATATTTTTTATGATTGATTTCTGATTGGATATTTCCACAAACACACCCTGAAATTGATCTGCCAGCGCATCGACCAACTGATATAAGAAGGGAGTATGTAAATTTAAGTACGTATAGCCATAACGAACAGCTCTTCTTAAAATCCTCCTAATAACATACCCAGCGCCATTATTACTTGGTAATTGACCATCTGCAACACAAAAACTAATTGCTCTAATATGATCAACAATGACTCTCATAGCAATATCTACATCGTTATTTTTACCATAATCAAATCCCGAAATTAAACTAATATTTTGAATTAAATCCTGAAACAAATCAGTATCATATGTTGATGTTTTACCCTGTAAAACCATGCATAACCTTTCAAATCCCATTCCTGTATCTACATGTTTATTCGGCAATGACTCTAGAGTGGAATCTTCTTTTCGATTAAATTCTATAAAGACAATGTTCCATAGCTCAATCACTTGTGGATGATCTTTATTAATAAGAGAAGACGCAGATTGTTGAGTCCTTTCATCATCTGATCTTAAATCTATATGTATTTCTGTAGAAGGCCCACACGGACCGATCTTACCCATTTCCCAAAAATTATCATTTTTTGAACCACTAATAATTTTATCAGAAGCTATTATTTTAGACCATATATTTTTTGTCTCAATATCTTGCTCTAATTTATCTTCAAGATCACCTGCAAAAAAAGTAACATATAAACGATCTTCTGACAATTTTAATTCTTTTGTTAAAAAATTCCACGCAAACTGAATTGCTTCTTTTTTAAAATAATCACCAAACGACCAATTCCCTAACATTTCAAACATAGTATGATGATATGTATCATGTCCCACTTCTTCTAAATCATTATGCTTACCGGAAACGCGTAAACATTTTTGACTATTAACTACCCGACTATGAGTAGGATTAGCAGCATCTAAAAAAATATCCTTGAATTGATTCATCCCGGCATTTACAAATAAAAGCGTAGGATCATTAGCCACCACTATGGGAGAAGAAGGGGTGAAACTATGTGTATTTGATTTAAAAAAATCAATAAATTTTCTTCTTACTTCTATAGATTTCATATTAATTAAGTAGGTAATCTGTTCATTTAAACTAATTTAATAATAAATTGATTTGAAATAATTATATAAATTTACAAACTATTTAAATTTTCAATACAGTTAAATTTAGCGATTTGAACATTATGATGAATAATAAACCCAAATATTATTATGATAAACAGAGTTTAAGCTACAAGAAAATTAATGAACGTGATCATCTTGTTGTATCTATTTTCAAATATACTATGAGTTCATTAATCATGGCATCTATGATGACATTTATAGTATTTTTGTTTATTGATTCCCCAAAAGAAAAAAAATTAAAACGAGAAATTTACAACTTAGAGCTACAGTATAGTGCAATGCTAGAAGATTTACATAATGCTGAATTGGTCTTAGATGATATCCAGAAGAGAGATGACAATATTTATAGAATGATTTTTGGAATAGACCCAATAGATGAATCTATAAGAAAAGCAGGATTTGGAGGAATAAATAGATATGAACAATATAAAGGCTATACATATTCTGAATTAATTATTGAAAGTAAAAAAAATATAGACAAACTACAGAAACAATTATTTATTCAATCTAAATCATTTGATGAAGTCATACATTTAGCAAAGAATAAAGCTAAAATGTTAGCCAGCATACCTGCTATACAACCAATATCCAACAAAGAGCTAAAACGTATGGCATCAGGATTTGGAAGAAGAATTGACCCCATTTATAAAACTAAAAAGTTCCATTATGGAATGGATTTCGCTGCACCTATTGGAACACCAGTGTATGCAACTGGAGATGGAGTCATCAAAAAAATCAAGAAATCAAGAAGTAAAAAAGACTATGGAAATTATATTTTAATTGATCACGGATATGAATATGAAAGTTTTTATGCACATTTAGATAAAGTCTTAGTTAGTAAAGGGAAAAAAGTCAAAAGAGGAGATTTGATTGGACATGTAGGTAATACAGGTAAGTCAACAGCACCACACCTACATTACGAAGTTAGATACAAAAAGCAAAAAATAAATCCTATCAATTTTTATCATAGTGACTTAACTCCAGAAGAATACGCAAAAATGTTATCAATAGCATCGCAAGAAAATCAATCATTTGATTAAATGGATTCAGAAAAACACAAAATATATTATTCAATCAGTGAAGTTGCAAAAAAAATCAATGCTAATACTTCTCTCATAAGATTTTGGCAGAAAGAATTTGATATTATCAAGCCAAAAAAAAATTCTAGAGGCAATCGTATTTTTACAAAAAAAGATTTAGAGAACATCCAACTTATACATCATCTGTTAAAAGAAAAAAAATATACCATAGAAGGAGCAAAAAAGAAAATGCGAGATAATAAAGATGGGGTAAATAAAAATTTCGAAATCATACAAAGATTAAAAACAATTCGAAATCAATTGTCACAAATAAGAGATGAATTAAAAATATAATTATGTATATCACAAGAAGAGAACGGTTTTGTTCAGCTCATAGATTAATTAACAATAATCTGTCCGAGGATGATAATCAAAAATTATTTGGCAAATGCTATAATTTACATGGACACAATTATCAATTATTTGTCACAGTAACTGGAAGCATTAGTACAATATCTGGCTTTGTCATTGACATTAAAGACTTAAAGCAAATTATTAATAATAAGATTATTAAAAAATTAGACCATCAAAATATTAATGAAGTTGATTTTATGCAAGATAAAATTACCACAACAGAAAACTTATGTGTTGCCATCTGGCAAGAGCTTGTAGAACCTATTAGGCAATTAGGGGGGGAATTATATAAAATAGAAATCAGAGAAACAGAAAATAACTATTTTGAGTACTTTGGAGAAACATTAAATTAACGATTATGTATACAAAAAAAGAAGAATATAATCCGAAAACAACAGAGAAGATTGGAGAAAAATACAAAGAAATACTAATTGCGATTGGAGAAAACATAACTCGCGAAGGCCTCCAAAAAACACCAAGCCGATGTGCTAAAGCAATACAATTTCTAACACAAGGATATCATATTAATCCTGATGAAGTATTAAAAGGTGCATTATTCCAAGAAGACTATAGTCAAATGGTTCTTATTAAGAACATAGAATTATATTCATTATGCGAACATCATTTAGTTCCTTTTTTTGGAAAAGCACATATTGCATATATTCCAAATAAAAAAATTGTCGGACTTAGTAAAATCCCTAGAGTGGTCGACATATTCTCAAGGAGACTACAAGTACAAGAAAGATTAACCAAAGAAATTAGTGAATGCTTAGAGAAAAATTTAAACCCTGAAGGAGTTGCGGTAGTCATTGAGGCATCTCATTTATGCATGCAAATGAGAGGTGTTGAAAAACAGAATTCTATTACCACCACATCATCTTTTACTGGTATATTCTTAAAAGAAAAGAAAACTCGATCAGAATTTATGAATTTAATACAATCTAAATTAGCATGAAGGCATTTATTTTTCCAGGTCAAGGGTCACAATTTTCAGGTATGGGATATGATTTATATAAGTCATCTCAAAAAGCTAAAAAACTATTCGAATTAGGTAATCTGATTTTAAATTTTAACATAGCAAAAAT
>PBKX01000020.1 GCA_002722215.1 Flavobacteriales bacterium
TCTATAGGGCTTCTTGATTCATTAATATCATTACCGTATAAACAATATCCCATCTCAAGCCTTAAAGTATCACGAGCTGCTAAACCAATGGGTTTTATAAGGTCATTGCTTGAAAAAAGTTTGTCCCATATTGTTGAGGCAAATTGCTTATCAAAATAAATTTCAAATCCACCCGCGCCTGTATAACCAGTATTCGAAATAATAATATTATCACAATCAGCAAATCGACCAATTTTAAATGAATAGTAAGGAATTGAAGTTAATTCGACTGGAGTTAATTTTTGCAAAACACTATGTGCTTGAGGTCCTTGTATCGCTAATAAGCATCGCTCATTAGTAATATCAACCACACTGACATTTTTATTTTGTTGATCACAAATCCAGTTTAAATCTTTTTGTGCATTTGCTCCATTAACAACCAGCATATATGAATTTTGAGACAATCGATATACTAATAGATCATCAATAATCCCACCATCTATATTTAACATGCAGGAATATTGTGCTTTACCATTATCTAGTTTCAAAATATTATTAGTAGTAAGCTTTTGAACTAAATCAAAAGCACCAGAACCTTTAATTAAAATTTGTCCCATGTGAGAAACATCAAAAACTCCAACACAATTTCTAACATGATTATGCTCAATACTAACACCTTCATATTGTATTGGCATGGTATATCCGGCAAAAGAAATTAGTTTAGCATTATGTTTTTGATGTAAAGAATAAAATGGTGTTTGCTTATCCAAAACTGGCTGAAAATAATTAATAAATAATGATTGCAAATATAATTAAGAAATTAATTCTTCTTATATCTTTTTTTAGAATAAATTATTTAATAAAAATTTTAAATTTGCTAAAATTCACATAATTACATAACATATTTAAAATTTAAATAATGAAAATAATTGACTGCTTAATCATCGGATCTGGCCCAGCAGGATATACTGCGGCAATTTATGCGTCTAGAGCAAATCTAAACCCTGTCTTAATTCAAGGCATACAACCTGGAGGTCAACTAACAACTACAAATGATGTTGAGAATTACCCTGGATATCCGCAAGGAGTTACTGGCCCAGTAATGATGGAAGATTTCAAAAAACAAGCTGAAAGATTTGGAACAGAGACTGTCTTTGGAACAGTAACAGAAGTTCAATTTTCAAAAGAAATAGGAGGAATCCATAAGATTATAATAGATAATAAAACAGAGATGCAAACAAGAACTGTTATTATTTCTACAGGAGCATCTGCCAAATACCTGGGTCTAGAATCAGAAAAAAAATATATGGGTTCCGGAGTATCAGCATGTGCTGTTTGTGATGGATTCTTTTTTAAGAATCAAGATGTAGTTGTAGTTGGTGGTGGAGATTCAGCAGCAGAAGAGGCAACATACTTAGCTAAATTATGTAATAAAGTATATTTATTAGTAAGGAAAGATCAAATGAGGGCGTCTAAAATAATGCAAAAAAGAGTTTTGGAAACTAAAAACTTAGAAGTTTTATTTAACCATGAAACTGTCGAAGTAATGGGTGAACAAACTGTTCAAAAAATTAAAGTACTAAATACAAACAATAATAAAACATATACCATACCAGCTACAGGATTCTTTTTAGCAATTGGACATAATCCAAATACAGAGATCTTTAAGGGGCAACTGGAAATGGATGAAGTAGGTTATTTGATGACAAAGGCCAATAGCTCCCTCACCAATCTTCCTGGTGTTTTTGCTAGTGGCGATGCTCAAGATTCAATCTATAGACAGGCTATCACAGCCGCCGGAAGCGGATGTATGGCTGCACTGGATGCGGAAAAATATCTTTCTGAATTACATTAAAAAAGGGGGCCCCCCCCCTTTTTTAATTTACATAAAGTCTATAAGCCGGATTCTGTATCCTGATTTATAATCAGGACCCTTATCATTTATCTAGCTATATCATCACTGATATAGTCAATAGCAATCTACCCTCCAAGATTGAGCGAGAAACTCTTTGTACAAAAGTACACCTTGGTATATTTGATCTTGCAATCCATAAGGTTTACCCAGATTTAATATCACTATCAAACCTAGTGAGCTCTTACCTCACTTTTTCACCCTTACCAAAATGGCGGTTATTTTCTGCGGCACTATCTGTATCTTTATAAATAAAGACCCTTCCCGTTAGGAAGTATGGTTCTCTATATTGTCCGGACTTTCCTCTTTCTTTTTATCAAGAAAGCGATAAGGCAACCTATGTAATAATAATTAAAGAACTAAAGAACAAATATAATACATTAAAATATTTTTCGACTATTAAGCCACTTATGAAAAGATGACGCATTTTTTTTATGCTGAAAATACGTTTTAGCAAAATTATGATATTCTGATGCATCAGGTCTTGCACACATATACATATACTCATGTTTCTCTGGATATAACACCGCATCAATTGACTGAAAACTTGGCACACAAATTGGCATTGGTGGCAATCCTTTACGGTGATACGTATTAAATAACGATGATTTAGTTTTGTCAATATGCTTGTTCCTGACACGCCTAATAGACTCATTAAACATGCTTTTATATGCATATATAATAGTTGGATCTGCCGCTAAAAACCAATTTTTTGTTATCCTATTTAAATAAAGACCAGCAATACGTGACATTTCATCAACATGACTTGCTTCTTTATCTACAATCGATGCTAGCACAAACACTTCTTTCTTTGACAGATTAATTGCATGAGCTGCATTTAATCTAGATTGATTCCAAAAAAGATTATATTCAAAATATATTCTATCAAGAAATTCTTGAGGCGACACATCCCAAAAAATTTCATATGTATTAGGTATTAATAAAAAATAAAGACTATCTAATGAGAAATTAATAGAATCTAAATAATTTATCAACTGAACAGAATCTAATTCTAATCTATTACTAGCAATAGACAAAATATTTGAGACATCATCCATACTATTAAATGTGAAATCAATAGGGTCCTGAGACCGAGATCTCAATTTATCAACAATGTCATTGACTGATGATGATTCTTTTAAAACATATCGACCAGGCCTATACCAATAATCTAGTCTTTTTTGCTTTAAAAAAGGAATGAAGAAAAACTTACTGAAAAAAGATAAATCCTGAGACAAAGAATCTATTTTAAATGTCACAGCTTCAAACGACATCGTTTCATGAATATAAAACTCATAGTCTTGATCTAAGATGGATTTTTGGAAGTACTCTTGCTTCAAGAATAAAACCAAAAATAATCCGAATAGGACACATAATAATAATGAAAAAAAATTAAATTTCATTTAAATAATTATATAAGCTCTTAGCTTTTTCATTATTAGGGTTAATTAACAATAATTTATCAATACAAATAAAAGCATCTTTTTTGTTATCATCAAGTAGTAATAATTCTGCTTTATTAATAAGTGTCTCCTCATGATTCGGATCTAACTTTAAAGCATAATTATAATATTTTAAAGCTTCTTTTTTATTATGTAAGTTAAGATTTAAATATCCTAAATTAGTATATGCCGAAACAAAATTATTATCTTCATTAATAATAAATTCAAATTCATCTCTTGCAAACTCAAGATTATTTTGTTTAAATAAACAAACACCGTATTTATTGCGAAACTCAAGATTATATGGGGCTAATTTAACAGATTGACGGTAACATTTTTCCGCTTCATTAAATCTATCATTTTTAAAGAATGCCTCCCCCATCCTGTAGCATGTCCAAGCATCTCGATTACTATAATCTTTATTAAGATAATAAAAATTCAAAATTGAATCTAAGCCAATAGATTCAACATCTTGAATCAATTTAGAATAATCTTGCTTTAAAAATAAATGGTATATTTTAATGTACAGTCCCTGTTTATTAGATGAATCTATTTTATCTATATATCTCTGAGCAGAATCTAAGTAAAAATCATGAGATTCAAATCTTTCATATTGCTGTAAATAAGCCTGAGCTACACTCTCATAAGTAGGTTGCTGGTTATTTACACAGTGTAGCCCTAAAAACGAACTATTTTGAGTCATTGTAACACTATCTTTTTCGAAAATAGAAATTTTATGATCTGTAATTTTCACATGTGGAATATCAATAGTTTGAGAAGTTCTCATATGACAATGAATACAATTATCAGAGAATCGATTTCTTTCTGGCTGTTCTTCCTTACAAGGATTAATAAGATGACAATCAATACACTTTTGATTAAATTGGATATTAGAAGTTTCATGTACAGAAATATGTGGATTGTGACAAGTAATGCAAGAGAGCGACTCATTTGAATTAATATAACAAGCACTTAATTGCATTCTGTCAACATGTGAGGCCATAATAAATGCATCATCACTATTTTCATATCTAGGCAAGTAAACATCCATCACATCTTTTAGATACATGCCGGGCCTAAAATCAAAAAAAGATTTATTTTCTTTTAAGACAGCATTCCCCTGTAAGTGGCATCTAGCACACATGTCATTCTGAAGCCTAGGAGATAAATGACTGGGATTCACTATAGAATAATCTATATATCTACTAGTATCAACAAGATCCCCCTTTTTCATTTGATTTATATGTAATTCACCAGGGCCATGACATCTTTCACAATCTATGCCATCTGGAATCTCATCATATTTGTTTTCTGAACCTAAAACAAACTTGGGATATGCATTATGACATGCTACACATTCAAGTCCCATTTTACGAGAAAATCTACTATTTGAATTATTCTCAAATCCAGGAGGAAAATCAAGAATAGAGTCTTGAATATAATAAGTAAATGGGGCTTGATATAGATAACCATTATTTTCAAATAAATGAGAATTAGTGTGGTGCCCCGATCCAATTATAAAATCAACTTTTTTAATTAATGAGTGTACTGTGTCATTATTTTCAACACTGTATTCTTGAATTAATAAATCTTCTTCTTTCCAATGAGGATAATATGAAAAATGTAGATTACTATCATATAAAATGGTATTGAAATTAGATGAGCTATATTTTTTCAGTGCAGGTCTAAAAGATTTTCCCATACCCGTTTTTATGAAAGACTCATATTGCTCAGAATGACACGCCGCACATTGATTCATCCCAATATAAGAAACAGATTCATGAAGATTTTTAAATTTTTTTTCTTCATTAAAACAGGAAAATAAAAAAAATAAAATTATACAGTAAAACTTTGAAATATACATGTTCGATCATTAATTAAGATACATCCCCTTCAAAAACCATATTCACTTGATTAGATAGAAAAATATCTATAAAAGCCTGATTTTTACTGTCGTATTTGAACTTAACATGAAAAAGACCACCACGAGTTTTAATCGTTGTACTGACAACCTTATCCAAGGTGTTGTTGGATGATTTAAATATAGATATTGCAGCTGCAACAACAGCTGTGCCACAAGATAAAGTTTCAGCCTCAACTCCCCTTTCATATGTTCTTATAAATACTTCTTCATCCCTTCTTTGAATAAAAGTTACATTCACACCTTTCGGTCTAAATTCCTCACTAGATCTAATTTGCATTCCTTCATGAAAAACATCTACACTTTCTACATTATCTTTATAAATAATATAGTGGGGAGAACCTGTATCAATAATGAAATTAGCACCATGCTGTTTAATTTCAGATACATCAGGCATAGATATTGATACNGTATTAGATCTAACAAAAACACTAAAANNACCTTCTCGAGTCTTAAAAAANCCTTCACTNAAGTCAATACCTTTATTTAAAATACCTAGAGAATGTGCNAAATGCCCACAACACATACTACCATTGCCACAAAAAGAAGCAGGANCGCCATCAGAATTGAAATAATTCATAAAATAATTAGCGTCTTTATCTGATTGTAATAAAATGAATCCATCTGCGCCAACACCNAAATTTCTATNACATAATCTTTGGATATGTTGTTTTTTAATATCAAAAATATTTTCTCTATTATCTATAATAATAAAATCATTNCCNGAAGAATTATATTTAAAAAATTGCATTATATAATTAAAAGAATCTNTACTTAATTACAAAAATAAAGAAATAAAAAAACTACTTTTACTACTAACTTATTTTTTATATCAAAAACCAATTTTATCCAAAAGAAATGAAACAAAATTATTCTGAAACACTAGANACATTCATAGCTAAAGAAAAAGCAGCAANACATCTAATTAATTCGGTAGGCAACTTATTATATCAAAAAGGAATTGAGCTAGTCCTTTTTAGAAGACATTTAATTGACAAAAATGTTTCAGATATTTTAAGACTNCATCAATATGCTAGTGATTTTGTTAAAAAACCAATTNATATTTTTGACTCTTCAGAATTAGCACACATATTAACAAATATGGATTTAGCTCCAGCAAAAATTGATATTGGAAAATTAACTTATGAATATAATTCTCAAANATCTCAAACAATAAAAGAGTTTCTAAATGATAAAATTGGGTTTATGAANAACTCAGAAGACAAAGCTCAAAATTCAAAAGATGTGGTCTTATATGGTTTTGGTAGGATTGGCCGACTNTGTGCACGAGAATTAATTAAACAAGCTGGGAAGGGACAACAATTGAGATTAAAAGGAGTGATTTTAAGGAAGCTTGATAGTAAATCGCTACAAAAAAGATGCGCANTATTACGTCAAGACTCTGTCCATGGCACCTTTTCAAGTTCAATAGAAATTAATGAAAAAGANCTGTATATTATTATTAATGGACAAAAAATATATTTTTTTGATAATGAAACTAAATATAATTTAAAACAACATGGAATTAATAATGCACTATTAATAGATAATACNGGAGTATATAAAGATTATGAAAGCTTAAAAACACATCTTAAAATAGATGGAATTAATAAAGTCCTATTAACTGCCCCTGGATCAGGCATACCAAATATAGTCTATGGAGTCAATCAATCTACNATTGATATTAATACCGANACNATTATCTCTGCAGCATCATGTACAACAAACGCTATNGCCCCAATACTAAAAGTTATTAATGATAATAATACNATAGAAAAAGGGCATATTGAGACTATACATGCATATACAAATGATCAAAATCTACTTGACAATATGCATTCTAAAAGTCGTAGAGGTCGTTCNGCTGCTATTAACATGGTCATCACATCTACTGGT
The DNA here is from genome assembly GCA_002722215.1 of Flavobacteriales bacterium. Taxonomy (GTDB): domain Bacteria; phylum Bacteroidota; class Bacteroidia; order Flavobacteriales; family TMED113; genus SP256. The sequence goes on from PBKX01000020.1 coordinate 7,151, forward strand.
GCAGGTAAAGCTGTTACTAAAGTAATTCCTGAGCTAAAAAACAAATTAACTGCAAATGCTATTCGTATACCAACTCCAAATGGATCTTTAGCTATTATTAGTTTAGATTTAAAAAATCAAATGTCAGTAGAATTAATTAATGAATTAATCAGGCAGGCAGCATTAGACGGNCCTTTNGTTAATCAAATTAAATTTTCCATGAATACAGAACTAGTATCTAGTGATATTGTAGGAATGGCCGGANCCGCAATTTTTGATGCACCATCAACCATTGTCTCAAGTAATCAAAAAAATGTCATTTTATATGTATGGTACGACAACGAGTTTGGCTACACTAAACAAGTAATTCGATTAGCAAAATATATATCTAAAGTAAGAAGATTGCATTATTATTNAAATAAACTACATAATTGTTTAATTGCAAAATCCACATCGTNCAATGTATTAAACTTACCAAAAGAAAATCGCACTACAGATCCGTCTTGTTNATCTATTTCTGAAATAACNTGGGACTGGCTGACTTTTCCTGAACTACAAGCACTNCCTCCAGAGCAAGAGACACCAAGCAAATCTAAATTAAATAATAACAAATCACTATATTCTTTTTTAGGAAAAGAAATACTAAGAATAGTATACATACTCTGCTTTAAATCAGCACAACAACCATTAAATGATGCAAACGGNAATTTCTGTTTTATTTCCCTAATCATATGTTTTTTTAATCCTTCAATGTGTTCTCGATGTTGACTTAAATCNCGATAAGCAACCTCCATCGCCTTTGCTAAACCAGTAATCCCATAAACACACTCCGTGCCACCNCGCATATTACGCTCTTGTGATCCTCCATGAATAAGGGGTGTAATATTTACATCTTTATTAATATACAAAAANCCAACTCCCTTAGGGCCATGGAACTTATGTGCCGAACATGTTAAAAAGTCTATTTTTATTTTCTGCAAATCAAAATTATAATGACCAACAGTCTGTACTGTATCAGAATGAAATAATGCATCATTCTCNTGACACAGACGACTAACNCGATGTAAGTCNAATAAATTGCCAANTTCATTATTTCCATGCATTAANCTTACTAATACATTACTTTTNTTAGATAACAGTTGTTCTAAATGATTCAAGTCAATTTGTCCANANTTATTGNTATTAACATAATCTAACGTGACTTTTTNTTTTCTNAATAAATGTGCNACTGTATTTAATACGGCAGGATGTTCAATTTTAGATGTAATGATATGTTTAACACCTGCATCTCTCACAGCACCTCGAATTGCCATATTATCCGCCTCTGTGCCACTAGAAGTAAAAAATATTTCAGATGTATCCGCATTTAATAAATTAGCTATTGTCCTTCTTGAAGTTTCTATGGAAGATCGACTTTTTCTACCAAAAGAATGACTAGACGAAGGATTCCCATAATCCTCTTGCATAGATTGGGACATCACCTTGATGACTTCAGGATCCAAAGCCGTAGTAGCAGCATTATCTAAATATACTTTCATNAACTNCAAATTTATTTTAAATAANTATTTATGCTAGAAATTACATCTTTTTTTATCTCATTAGCTCTAATTTGAGTANANGACTCAACAATTAACCTAATGATAGGTTCAGTATTAGANATACGAAGATGTGACCAACTGCCACACGAATAATAAACCTTAATACCATCCANTAAATTGAACTTCTGATTTAGAAGTTGAGAATTCTTAATTTGATTTTTAATATAATGCTGAAAATTAAAATGCTCAGAAACAGGTATTTTTTCTTTCAACATANAATANGTTGGCAAAGACNACCTTAACTCCTTGACAGAGCAATTTAAATCTGACAGATAACTTAAAAAAAGAGCAATCCCAACAAGAGCNTCTCTNCCATAATGAGAAGATGGNAAAATAACNCCTCCACTACCCTCTCCACCAATAATAGAGTTTGTCTCTTTCATTAATTCAACAACATTAATCTCTCCAACAGGAGATTCAAAATGCATACTCCCTAACGCATTCGCAATATCANATACGGCTTGAGTGGTTGATAAATTGGAAACAACACTTCTATCAGGATATTTAGAAAGTATATATTTAGCGATAGCAACTAGAGTATANTCCTCTCCAAAACAAGAACCATCTTCCGACACAAGNACTAATCTATCAACATCAGGATCAACGGCAATACCTAAATCAGCTTTATGTTNTTTTACCTNATTACACAAATCNATTAAATGTTCTGGTAACGGTTCTGGATTATGTGCAAAATGACCATTAGGCACACAATTCAATTCAATAACATCAACACCTAGTTTTTTTAACAAATAAGGGANAAATATACCCCCTGATGAATTGATACCATCAATGACAATTTTAAATTTTCTGGATTTAATTTNTGGAACATTCACATCATCTAAATTTAAAATAGATGTAATATGCTGAGGCTTATAATCTAAATTGATAACAGAACCATTTTTTTTATGTTTTTGCTGTGATAAATCAAAATCTTGATAATCAAAAACCTGTAGACCTTCTTTTTTAGATAAGAATTCCCCTTTGAAGTTAAGTAATTTTAAGCCATTCCAATTAGCAGGATTATGACTAGCTGATATCATAATACCTCCAACACAATTTTCACTAAGAATAGCTAATTGCACAGATGGTGTCGTTGTTAAGCCTAGATTAACAACATCAAAACCAAAATCCATGAATGTATCAATGACTAGAGCCGTAATTTTTTGTCCTGTAATACGTCCATCTCTTCCAACTGCAATTCTTAAATTTTCTTGTTTTTTCATCAAAGACAACCAACAAGAAAATTGTCTAATACAAGTTACCACTTCAATAGACGACAACCCTGAAAGATCATCATCATAAATGATTCCTCTCACACCAGAAATAGATTTAATTAGAGTCATGAAATGATTTCAAAAAAACAAATGTAAATAACTTTTTTTCACTAATAACTAAAGAATGTAATCATTTTAATACTTTTGCATTTGAAAAAACATTTTTTATTAAACTATGATTTATCTGCCTAACATTCCTACACGACCAGAAAAACCGAGAAAAAAAGGATTAACAATGGTAATGGATAAAGGGTTATCAACGCAAGAAGCGGAAGCCCTTGTTGCATCTAGTAAAGATTTTATTGATATAGTCAAATTTGGATTTGGCACTGCATTAGTATCAAAAAACGTAAAAAGTAAAATCAAATTATATAAACAAAATGGGATTAAAGTATATCTAGGGGGAACATTATTTGAAGCATTTATTATAAGAGACATGTTTAATGATTACTGTGATTTTGTTACTAGCCTAGAGCTAGACACAGTCGAAATATCAGATGGTAGTATCAAAATGGACCACAATCAAAAATGTGAGTACATTAATATATTAGCAAATAAAAAAATTACTGTTTTCTCTGAAGTTGGATATAAAAGTTCTAATAAAATTATGGCACCTTCTAAATGGATTAAATTAATGCAAAAAGAGATAGAAGCTGGCTCATGGAAGGTGATTGCGGAAGCAAGAGAGAGTGGAAATGTAGGATTATATCGTAGTGGAGGTGAGGTTAGATCAGATTTAATAGAAGAAATTCTGACTAAAATTCCAAAGGAAAAAATACTATGGGAAGCTCCTAAAAAGCAACAACAGGTTTTTTTCATTAAACTACTAGGAGCAAATGTAAATCTTGGCAATATTGGAACTAATGATGTTATTCCCTTAGAATGTTTAAGATTAGGATTAAGAGGTGATACATTTTTTAATTTTATAAACTAGATAAATGACACAAGAAATTTCTATTAAAGATTTTTTAAAAACTGATAAAAATAACTTGCAAGTAATTGATATAAGAGAGCAATATGAACATGAAAATGGCAGTCTTGACTCAATTAATATCCCTATGGATGAAATTTTAAAATCTATTGCAAGTATAGATCATGAAAAAAAAGTTATCATTTATTGTCAAACAGGAAGGAGAGCCGCTGCCGTGACTTTTATGCTACACAAACAATATGGATTAAAAAACATATTTAACTTAGCTGGTGGCTATTCAGCTTACTTAGACTCTCAAATAAAATAAATCATAATTTGAAACTAATTCTTAAAAATATCTCAAAAGGGATTTTAATTGGTATAGGAAATATTATTCCTGGTCTATCAGGTTCTACCATAGCTCTTATATTAGGAGTCTATGAAAAATTAATCATGATTCTAGCAAAATTTGACGTAACACTAATCAAATTGATTTTTCAATTGAATTTTAAAGCTGTCCGTCAACATATTTCTTTCTTTTTTCTGTCTTCAGTTACCATAGGAATAATTATTGGGGTTATAGCATTGGCTCATGTATTAAATTATCTGTTTCATTATTTTGAAACATATACTTGGTCTTATTTTTTGGGTATTATGATAGCATCTATTTTTTACGTCAAAAACTATACTACTAAATGGGAAAAAAAGGAATCCATGTATTTTATGTTTGGACTGATCATTTCAATTACTTTATTCTTCATAAATCCAAATATGGAAGAAAATAAAAACTTATTGTTTGTTTTTCTATGTGGAATAATTGGGATCATAGGAATGCTTATTCCAGGATTATCTGGCTCTTATTTATTAGTACTCCTAGGAAATTATGAATTATTAATTTCTGAAACCCTACATCATTTAACACAACCAATGTATTATAATAATAAAGAAACTTATATTTATTTAAAACTATTTATTACCTTTTTACTAGGTCATATATTTGGAATTTTGCTATTTAGCCGCATACTAAAATGGTTATTAAAAAATTATAAGAATTCTACATTTGCCACTTTAACAGGCTTTATTACAGGATCATTATTATGGATATGGCCATGGAAAAATCAGGATATTATCAATGAAAAGTCCATCAATGTATTTCAGAAACTATCATATCCATCATTCAATAATATGGCAGACATATATGCTGTCTTACTAATAATAATAGGTGCTATAACAATAATCAGTTTAGAGAAATTGGGAAAAAAATACGACAATGTATAAATTAGGGTTAATTGGATCGCCATTAACACATTCTTTTTCAAAAAAATACTTTGATAAAAAATTTGAAAAAGAAAAAATCACATCATTCTCTTATGATTTATTCCCATTAGAGGATTTAAATAAAATCAATAAAGTACTTAAGGAAGAAGTCATTGGACTCAATATCACCCAACCATATAAAAAAAAAATAATCAATTTATTAGATGAATTAGATCCTTTAGCAGAAGAAGTACAGTCTGTAAATACTATCTTTATAAATCCGAAAACAAAAAAAAAAATTGGATATAATACAGATGTAATCGGATTTAAAAAATTATTAACCGATGTTAAAAATAAAAAAACAGCCCTAATACTAGGCTCAGGTGGGGTTTCAAGTACCATTGCATATGTCTTAAGGCAATACAATATAACACATACAATTGTGTCAAGAAATCCAAAAAATGATATGATAAGCTATAATAATTTAGATCAAAATATTCAGGGTTTTGATTTAATCATCAATACCACGCCTCTCGGACAACACCCAAATATTAACACTCAACCAGATCTTCCATATGAATTCATATCACAAAATCACCAATGCATTGATTTAATATACAATCCGGATCAAAGTATGTTCCTACAAACATCCAAATCACAAGGTGCTAAAACGAAAAATGGAAAAAAAATGTTCATTACACAGGCAGAAGCGTCATTTGATATATGGAGAAAAATGATAAGTGAAATATAATGTTTGAAATTAATGCAAAATATAAACCAACTGGAGATCAACCTGAAGCAATTCAATCAATCCAACTTAAATTGAATAAAAATATCAAACATCAATGTCTTCAAGGCGTCACAGGGTCAGGAAAGACATTCACTATGGCTAATGTTATCAAGGACTACAATAAGCCTGTTCTCATATTAGCTCATAACAAAACACTAGCAGCACAATTATATGAAGAATTTAAGTATTTTTTTCCCAACAATTTAGTCGAGTATTTTGTCTCTTATTATGACTACTATCAACCCGAAGCATACCTGCCTGCAACCAATACATATATTGAAAAAGATTTATCCATCAATAAGGAAATAGAAAAATTTAGAATAAGTACTACAACTTCATTATTGTCAGGAAGAAATGATGTCATAGTCATAGCATCTGTATCATGTATCTATGGAATTGGTAATCCTATGTTTTTTAAAGAAAAAACTATTCCAATTAAAGTAGGTCAGGAATATAAAAGGAAACAGATTTTAAATGATCTAATAGAAAGTTTATATAGCAGAACAAAAGAAAGGATGGTTAAAAGAGGAGAAATCAAAATGACAGGTGATATATTGACAATCTACCCACCTAATGAAGATATTAATTATAAAATTTATTTTTGGGGTGATGAAATTGAAGAAATAGAAGAAATTGATATTAAAACAAAGCAAAAAAAACAATTACAACATATTCAAATCACCCCAGCAAATATCTTTATTACATCAAAAAAAAATATAGAATCTTCTATTTTGAAAATAAAAAATGAACTAACAAATCAAGTAAATTTTTTTATCCAAAAAGGTCAGCATAATGAGGCAAAAAGAATAGAGGAAAGAGTCAATCATGACATAGAAATGCTTCAACAAGTTGGATATTGTGGTGGTGTTGAAAATTATTCTAGGTATTTGGATGGCAGGAAAAAAGGTGAAAGACCTTTCTGCTTAATGGATTATTTTCAAGATAACTTTTTATTAATAATTGATGAAAGCCATGTCACAATTCCACAAATCAAAGCAATGTACGGGGGGGACAGATCAAGAAAATCAACTCTAGTAGAATATGGATTCCGATTACCATCCGCATTAGATAATAGACCTCTTTCTTTTAAAGAATTTGATAGTATTAAAAAACAGGTAATATATGTAAGTGCAACTATAGGCGATTATGAATTGACAAAATGTAAAAAAAATATTACAGAACAATTGATCAGACCAACTGGGTTATTAGAGCCCAAAATAATAATTCGAAAATCAACAAATCAAATCGATGATTTAATCAATGAGATTAATACTAGAATAGAAAAAAGTGAAAGAGTATTAGTGACAACACTAACAAAAAAAATGGCAGAAAAATTAAGCAGATACTTGATTGAGGCTGGAGTAAAAGCAACATACATTCATTCTGACATTGATACAATTGAAAGAATAGAAATAATGAAAAATTTACGAATTGGAAATGTAGATGTCTTAATTGGAGTGAATTTATTGCGAGAGGGCCTCGATTTACCAGAAGTATCCTTGGTTGCAATTATCGATGCGGACAAAGAAGGATTTTTAAGATCTAAAAAATCTCTTATTCAAACTATTGGAAGAGCTGCAAGGCATATTAATGGTAAAAGCATATTATATGCAGATAAAATGACGAAATCTATCCAAGCCACTATAGAGGAAACAAATAGAAAAAGAGAAGCACAGGAACTATACAATAGTATGAATAACATTATTCCCAAACCATTAAAGAAAAAAGAGTTAAGTCAAAATATCTTAACAGTGAACAATCTTGAAAAACCTGCAATAAGTCCTATTATAGAAACAGATACGTTATCGGATGAGGAATTAAAGGAAAAAATAAAAAAAATAAAAAAACTGATGAACGATGCTGCAATTAACATGAACTTCATAGAAGCTACACAACATCGAGACAAGATGTTTTTACTAGAAAAAAAATTACAAGAAAGAAAAAATAATTAGTTGCCTAAAATTAAGGGCATACCATGGTCACCAGCACCTACTACTACTACTTTACTATTTGGTGATTCAGCCAACTTTACTGTTGCCTCTATTCCCTTGTCTTTAAGAACATTGTCTGTCAAACTAGCACTTAAGATACGGTTTGCCTTAGCCTTTCCTTCTGCTTCAATAATTTGTCGCTGAGCCTCTTTTTCTGCTTGCTCTATTTTAAATTCATATTCTAACGACATTTGCTCTTGTTTTAACTTATTTTCAATAGCGTCTTGTAAAGTTTTAGGCAATGTCACATCTCTGATTAAAACAGCATCTAATAATAAATATTTTGATGATAAAGATATTTTTGTTCTTTCATAGATTTCATCTTCAATAACCTCTCGCTTAGTTGAATATAATTCTTCTGGCAAATATTCTCCAATCACTTCTCTAGTTACCGATCTAATTTCTGGTATAATAATATTATCATGGTAATTTAAACCTAGCTCATCATGAACATGTCCAATTTTATCATCAACTGGCTTATATCTATAAGACAATTCTGTTTTTATTGTTAAACCATTTTTTGAAAGCACTTCCATTAAAGATAAATCTTCCTGTATTCTTACATTATAAATATATCTTTCATTCCAAGGGGCAATCAAATGGAAACCTTGATTCTTTACGTTATCTTTATCTAATCCTTTACCAAAACGATGAAATACGACTGCTCTTTCACCAGGACCAACCGTATACGTCATCCGAGTTCCAAATAATAAAATAAAGATAAAGGCAAAAAGCCCGACTAAACCTAGAGAATTTAATTTTTGATTCATAATATTTATTTTTTTAATTGTTCTTTTATTTTTTTTATTTCAGCTTTTCTATTGCCTAAAATAGCAAAATAATCTTTTGCTTTTGGATTATCATAAGAAATAGATTTTTTTACCCAATCCATTGCTAAGTTATATTTATTTTTTAATTCACATACTACCGCCATGTTAAAACATGCTCGACCAGCTATTTGAGAATCAGCATGATTAACAAAAGTAGTCCAAATTTGAGCTGATTTTTCAAAATTATTATCCTTGATAAATTGCGAAGCCGTTTTAAATTGCTCATTTTCTATGTCGAAAGATTTTTTTGCTTTTATATAGAAAGATCTTTTAACTCTATCATTTTTGGGTGAAATTCGAAACCCATATTGTTCACCAGCAAATACCCCTGTTTTAGAAATAGCAGATCTTTTGTTCGGTAATTTTTGCTTAGCATGTTCAAATGTGACGCCTCTATTTGAAAATATTTTTTGATCTAAAAAGATATTTTTATCAATAATTTTATGATTCTGAATATCATAAATTCTCCAACCTGCCTGTATTTCAATATTTAATGCGGCTTCGATTAATTGTTGTTTTGATTTTTCTTTTTTGAAAAAAATATTTTTTTCAACTATTCCATTATTAACTATTGAAGATCTAGAATCAAATGTCTCTAGAACAATTAAGCCATCAATATTTTGATTTTTAAATAATTTGTCGATTTTCTTCCATTTTATTGGTTTGGGAAATTCATCAGTGCCTGTACCCTTAAATTCAATATCTAAACTTAGATGATCTTCATCTACAATATTAAATCTTAATTGATTATTCAAAGTGACACTCAAAACATTTTTCAAACCTTGAATACACATCTCACTACCTTTTTTATCATCTCCAACACCTTCACCTGACAAAATGCCATCTAAAATATTTTCTGCTTGATGATTTTTCGAAGGCAAACTCCTATTAATAATCAAAATATTTTGTATATGATTTGGCACATCAATTTCAGCAGGTCGCATGATATCCAAAGAGACAGTAGACACAGAGCAACTCATACAAGCACACAATAATATAAAAAGAAATAAAAACCGAAATAGATGTAGCGCCTTTCCCATGATCAATAATTAATATATCTTCTTCTTATAAACCATTCTAAAAATAGAATAAATAATATCAAAATTAATAAAGATTCGAAATTAATAAAAGGCTGGTAATAATAATTAAAATAAGTTCGTGGTTTAAAATCTGACGAGCCTATAATAGACTTAACAAATTGATGTAGACTGTCTTGTGAGATCAATCTTCCATTGTGTGTCAATGCTAAATCAGACAATAATTCGAAATTAGCAACTAAATCTTTTGACTCAATATCAAAATTTGACAAAACAAAAAATCCCTTCTTTGTAAATATTTCATTATTAAATGTTGCAGTTGCGACAAAGTTGTATTTCCCATCTGGCAAACTAACATCTAAATAATAACTCTTATCAATTGGTATAAATTTATAGTTGTACATATTCCCGAGAGAGTCTGTAATGGCCATATCAATATCAAAAGATGTTATTAGTTCAAAATTTTTATTATATAATTCCGCTTCAAAAAAAACACGTTCATTAGATTTTTGAACAGGATCAAATTTAACATGAAACCTCTGCTTGTCTTCATCTACTAATAGATACTGTGTAATTTGATTGATCAAATGATTAAATAAACTATTATTATTATTTAAATAGGTATCGTTTAATCGCCAGCGCCAAAGACCTTCTCCCAACAAAAAAGCTACTTTATTGTCACTCTCAACAAAAAATAAAACAGGACGTTCTGTATTTAAGGATCCAATTTTTTTATATAATAATATCTCCGATACCGCATTCAGTGCAATATTTGAGAACGGAGTTAAAAACGGCGTAGATAAGGATAAAAAATCGGATAATGAATCGCTGATTGTAAATGGGAGAAAATTTTGATTCAAGACTACATTAGCATGTTCAAAAGAACTATTAGTATTCTCAAAAACAGTCAAGTCTTGACTTTGATTAAATAAGTTTAAATCTGAATTAGAGCCAACAATATACCAAATAGGCATGTTGATATTTTCTAACCTAGCTATTAATTCATGACGTGATAGTTGATGTGCAATAATTAAGCTATATTCATTGAAATTATTAATTTTCTGCTTATTTAAATCCGAAACCCAATAAGAGTAAACCTCATATTCATCACGAGATGCTAAACCTTCTTTAATTGCATTAATATCAGGATGTGGAGTGGAAAAAAGAATGAGTATTTTTTTACGATCATCTATAACATCGATAAAAAACTCTTTTTTATTATTGGTTAAATTCTCATCAATATGATTTGTCTTTACAGAGACATAGTATTGCTGTAAACCTGGTTTTTCAAGGGAAAGCAAGAATGGTATACTGTGAATATAGTTAGAATGATCTATCTCTAGATTTTCCTGATAAACTAAGCTTTTATCATTGAGATGGTCATCATGATAAAAAACTTCGAATGTACATTCTCTGCCTTGCATCTCTTTCGCTTGTATAATAACTTCTAATGGCGTATCATTTCCTAAATATGCGATATTGTTATGTCTAATAGAATGAATCCATACATCTTTCTGTGTTAATGTGTCTCCAAGTGGGATAACATGTAAAGGAGCATTTAAATAAACATCTGAATAAATAGGATTTAGGCCCTCATTAAAAATACCATCAGACGCTAAAATATATGCACCTACATGCATATTTGCGTATATACTAGATATCTCTTTTAACATGGATGAGATATTAGTTCCATCTCCATTAAAACTAATTTGAGAATGATCAATATTTTGATCAAAAGAAATAAAATCGATATCTAGATTTTCTATATTTCTTAAGTGATCTATTTTTTTAACATAATCTGTTTTATAATATGTGGAATCTGGATTAGAAATAATTGAAGATGAATTATCTTGTAAAAATACGACCTTTGGATTCTCAATAATTTTTTCATGACCTTTAAATTCTGGTTTAAGCAATAAAAGAAAAAGCAGTAAAAATGAAAAAAATCTTAAAAAAAATAAAATAACAACCAAGTACTTTGGAACATCAATTAAACCTGTTTTTTTGTTGTATAAAAAAAAACTTAATAGAAAACTAGCGATTATTAATAAGAATAGGTAGAGAAATGGAGAATTAATAACAATAGGAATGAATAACATCATCTTCTGAAATTAAGTAGACAGACCACCACAAACACTAATGACTTGCCCAGTAATATAGGAAGCCATTTCGGATGACAAAAAAACAATTAAATTCGCAACATCATCACCAACACCTGCTCTTTTTAATGGAATACTTTGCTTCCACAAATCAGCTGTTTTATTATCAAGTTTTTGTGTCATTTCTGTTTCGATATAGCCAGGAGCAATAACATTACACCTTATATTTCTAGAGCCTAATTCTAATGCCACAGATTTAGAAAAACCAATAATCGCAGATTTAGAAGCAGCATAATTAGCTTGTCCAGCATTACCTTTAAGCCCTACCACAGAACTCAAGTTGATAATACACCCATTTCTTGACTTTAACATAGATTTCTGAACAGCCTTTGTCATATTAAATACTGAATTCATATTTACACTTAATACCGAGTTAAAATCCTGCTCACTCATTCGGAGCAATAAATTATCCTTTGTGACACCTGCATTATTGACTAAAACATCAATACTTACATGTTTACTTAAAATGTTGGCAATAAGTTTTTGACAATCTTCATAATTAGATGCATCTGACTTAAACGCTTCAATAGATACACCATATTTTTGTGCTTCTTCAATTACCATATTAGCCTTTTCTGATGAACTTAAATATGTAAAAATTACATTTGCTCCATTTTCAGCTAATTTTAACACAATGGACTTACCTATACCTCTAGATCCACCAGTAACAACTATAGTTTTATTTTCTAATAATTTCATGTTTAATTTAGTATCTGTTTCATGGTTTCACCAATATCAGCAGGAGAATCTACCACCACAATACCACAATTTCTCATTATTTCCATTTTTGCTATTGCTGTATCTCCCTCTCCGCCTACAATAGCACCAGCATGCCCCATTTTCCTTCCTTTTGGAGCTGTTTGCCCAGCTATAAACCCAACTACTGGCTTGGTGCCATGTTCCTTGATCCAATTTGCAGCATCATTTTCCATAGGACCACCTATTTCTCCTATTAATACAATCCCCTCAGTATCATCATCCTTCATAAACATACGAACAGCATCACAAGTCGTTGTTCCTATCACAGGATCTCCTCCTATGCCTATGCAAGTAGACTGCCCTAAACCCGCTTTAGTTAATTGATCGACAGCTTCATAAGTTAGTGTACCAGAACGAGAAACAACGCCAATTCTACCTTTTTTATGAATAAACCCAGGCATTATGCCTACCTTCGCCTCACCAGGAGTAATTAATCCAGGACAATTTGGACCTATTAAAATAGATCGGGATGTCTGAAGCATGTTCTTAACCAAAATCATATCTTTTGTTGGTATGCCCTCTGTAATACAGACGATAACCTCTATATTAGAATTTATAGCCTCTATAATAGCTGACGACGCAAAACGTGGTGGAACAAAAATAATTGAAACATTGACTTCAAATTCCTTTAATACATCGGCAACAGAATTAAAAACTGGTCTATTTAAATGAGAAGAACCTCCTTTACCAGGGGTGACTCCAGCTACAATGTTAGTTCCATAAGCAAGCATTTCCTTCGAATGGAAAGTGCCTTCACTACCAGTAAATCCCTGAACAATAACCTTTGAATCCTTATTAATTAAAACACTCATAAAAAATATATAATGGTAATTAGCAAACATAGAAAATAAATCAATTAAAATATCAACGAATAATAAATTAAATTTGTGAAAAAATAAATTATGTTAATAAACAACGATACAATATGTGCTATTTCAACAACATCAGGTCAAGGTGCTATAGCGCTTATTAGAATATCTGGACCTAAGAGCATAAAAATTACTAACAATATATTTCAAGCATATAATAAAAATAAACTAACTGTAAAACATGTAAATAAAGTAATGGTTGGAGAAATCTTCGAACAGGATAATCTAATTGATGAAGTAGTAGTGACACTATTTAAAGGGCCTAAATCTTATACAGGTGAAAACATTATTGAAATTGCCTGTCATGGCTCTACATATATACAAACAAAAATTATACAACTTCTCATCAAACAAGGCTGTCGATTAGCTAAAAATGGCGAATTTACATTACGTGCATTTTTAAATCAAAAATTAGACTTATCACAAGCTGAAGGAGTTGCTGAACTTATTGCTTCAGAAAATGAGAAAGCACATAGTTTAGCAATGCAGCAAATGAAAGGTGGGTTCTCAAATGAGATTAAAAATTTAAGGGACCAGTTTATCAAATTTGCATCACTTATTGAGTTAGAACTTGATTTTAGTCAAGAAGACGTAGAGTTTGTAGACAGGAAAACAATATTAAAATTAATACAAAAAATTAAGACAAAAACTAGTAAATTACTTGATTCATTTCAATTTGGCAATGCCATGAAACATGGAATTCCAATCTCTATTATTGGAAATCCAAACTCTGGGAAATCTACATTATTAAACACCCTTCTTCAAGAGGACAGAGCAATTGTATCTGATATAAAAGGTACTACAAGGGATACAATAGAAGAAATAATAAATATTCAAGGGTATAAATTTCGATTCATTGACACTGCTGGATTAAGAAAAACAAACAATAAAATAGAGAAAATCGGCATTGCAAAGACATATGAAAAAATTCAACAATCTCTATTTATACTTTATTTGATTGATAAAAATGATTTTATATCTACAAGCATAGAACATGAAATTAAGGAAATTCAAAATAAATTAAACTCACAACAAACAATCATGATTATTGCTAATAAAACAGATTTATATCAAAAAAGTCTTGATCTCCAAAATTTAAATAATATCAAGATTATTAACATATCAGCAAAAAATGGCAATGGTGTAGATCAAATTATAAATTCAATTCTAGAAAAAATAAAAATATGGGAGAACATGCAAGACCAAATTATCATAATCAATCAAAGACATTTTGAATCTTTAATAAACACACTAAAAAGCATCAAGGATGTTGAAAATGGAATTAAATCAAATTTATCTGGAGAACTCCTAGCATTAGACATTAAACACTCTCTTAATTATTTAGGTGAAATAACTGGAGAAATCACAAATGACAATCTGCTCGACTCAATTTTTCGAGATTTTTGCATCGGCAAATAATAATCCATGATAATGTTTGGCAATAAACAAAATAAACCAATTTTTGTAAAAAAAATATACTTGTATTATCATAAATATATATATTAGCACTCTCATTGGGGGTGCTATTATATAGCTGAGATTATACCCACTGAACTTACGGTGGTAATTCATCGAAAGAATTATTAATTCAACATATTAATACAATGAAAAATTTCTTATTTCTATACTTAGGCTTATTTAATTTAAGTATTTCTCAAAATACAATATCCTCCGATTCAATTAGTCAATTAAAAGAAGTTGAAGTTATTTATAAAGCTCATGCATTAAGCCCAATCACCTATCAAAACATAACCGAAGATCAAATTCAAGAACTGTCAGTAGGACAAGAACCTGCTTTACTGTTTAGCAATACACCTTCTATCATAGCGCACGCAGATGCAGGGCACACTCAAGGATATTCATATTTCACATTAAGAGGTATTGATCAAACAAGAATTAATATTACACTTGATGGAGTGCCATTAAATGACCCTGCAGATCAAGCATTTTATTTTTCAAACTATGCGGACATACTGAATTCTATAGAAAAAATACAAATACAAAGAGGGATTGGCACATCTAAAAATGGCACTGCTAGTTATGCAGGGAGTATTGAAATGTTTTCACCAAACTTATATAATACTGAAAAACTAGAATTGGGGCTTGGATATGGATCATTTAACACTCTACGAACTTTTGGAATATATAATAGTGGAATAAAAAACCAAAAAGGATTATATGTAAGAATATCAAAAATATATTCTGATGGATTTAAACAACACGCATCAAATAATTCTCAATCTTTATTTTTAAGTGGGGGTAAATTTGGTGAGTTAGCAATATGGAAAGTGAACCTACTAGCAGGAAATCAAAAAAATGAATTAGCGTGGATGCCAGTTCCAGAAGATGCTGTTAATTGCGATAGAACAACAAATGCTAATTCTGAATTTGAAAAAGATAATTTTTCACAAATTTTATTGCAAATTCAAAATACTTTAACACCTCATCCAAGTAGTACAATTCAATCAAGTATATATTATAATGTAGCTGACGGATGGTGGGATTTTGATTTACTTAATTATAGTGGTAATGGAGACGAATCTACTATAGAATCTATTTCTAGAAATGCATTAACATCAAACCTAATTGGATTCTACAGCAATTATAAATTTAAAAAAAATCACATTAATTCAACAACAGGAATACATCTCAATACTTATTCAAATGCATTTACGGAAATGCACATGAACTCAGAAGAAATTTGGAATCAAAACACAAAATATAAACATGAAGTAAGTCTATTTCAAAAAGCAGAATACCAAATAAATAGCCTTTTATTTTCTGCAGATATTCAATATCGAAAATCTTCATTTAAGTATGAGGGTGATGTGAACCTTAATGAACTAAGTTGGGATTTTATTAATCCAAAAGTTGGAGTAAGTTATTCAACACATGCAAATACTCTTCTTTATTTTAACATGGGAAAAACAGGAAGAGAGCCCACTAGATATGATATGTTCGGAGGATATGATGTATTGGAATACTTGTGTACGACTAACCCAATCACAGGTGAGTATATTGTGCCTGAGCTAGATACACATCCTGAATATGTGAGAGATTATGAGTTTGGAATTAGAAGTGTGTTTACAAATTTTGATATTAATATAAATGGTTATTATTTAGACTTTAAAAATGAGCGTGTACTTAATGGTGCATATGGGCCAAATGGTTTAGCTTTAACAAATAATGTGGAGAGTAGCATCAGGACTGGAATCGAAATCTATAGTTCATATAATCTAAGTGAAAATATCAAACTAGTTAATAACTCTTCCTATAATTATAGCCTGATCCAGGAGCAAAATATAGAATTTAAACCCATTTTAACACCTCCAATTATTATAAATCAAGAAATTATTTATTCTATTCAGGATTTAAAAATTTGTTTATCTACGAGATATCAAAGTAAATCATATATAAATTTTGAAAACACTGAATCTTTACAAGACTACATTCTAATTAATGCTAGAGTTGATTATTCAGTGAAGAACTATTCCATTTCCATTTTTATGAATAATATAACAGATAATTTTTATTTTAATAATGGTATAGTTGATTGGGATGGAACTAATAAATATTTTGTGCAAGCACCTAGAAACATGTATGTATCAATAAAAGCCAAATTCTAGGCAAATAACTAATTCTTATTATTATTTTCTTTAGTAATTTCTGCAGAAACTATCCCTGTTGGAACAGCAATAATACCGTAACCTAAAATCATAATAAAAGATGCTATAACTCTACCTGCTGCAGTAACTGGTTGAATATCTCCATAGCCAACAGTAGTCAATGTAACAATCGCCCAATAAATAGCATCAGGTATACTATTGATATTTTCATTATAAGATTCTTCAATAACATACATCACAGAACCTAAAACAACGGCAGAAAGCAAGATGAATAAAACAAAAGTTAAAATTTTAGGTCTCGACTTATCTAATGCAATCATCATTATATTACCACCGGTCATATACTTTTTAAGTTTAAAAACCCTAAACACTCTTATTAACCTCAATATTCTCACATCTTTTAATGCTGAAATATCACCTGGCACCAANATACCAATATAACTAGGCAAAACCGCTAATAGATCAATCAAGCCCCACCAAGAGAATATATATTTCCAANTGTTTTTCGATGAATATATTCTTAATANATATTCTATTGTAAATATGATTGTAAAAAACCATTCCAANANCGACAATANGNNTCCATGCTTNATANCTATAGNAGGAACACTCTCNAGTACCACNACCAAGCAAGAAAGNAGAATNAAAACAAGTAGCCAAACATCAAAAAGATAAGCATGTCTGCCATTTGTAGTGAAAATGATGTTATATATTTTATTTTTTAAGAAATTCGTACGCTGCACAATAATTATATATATTTCGTCAAATATATTAATTTAATCACATGATACTTGATTTACATGAAAGAAAAAAATTACCATATTATACTAATCCTAGGGCTGATTATTACAATTATTGGAATAATGACTAACAAATTTATTTTTTTACTACTATTATTCCCATTTGGTCTAAAAGTCTTTCAAGATGAATCACGTGATGATTAAATTTGAATATTGAATACTGAGAGTAACCCTCTATGATCGGATTCGTAATTCTCAATAAGAATCGTAGATTGCGAGTCTGGACCAACAATATCTACAGACTCAAGAGTAATTAAGTCATCCAAGGGATAATAATAAATAAAATCTATTCTATCATGAACTTCATTAAGAGTAGTATAAGGAGTCCAAGTATAACCCGGATGGACAATTGGATTATTATAAATATGTCTATATGAATCAATAAATCCTAAGTCATGAATTTTATTTGAAGTCGGCCAATCTACCGTGAAGTGAGATGAATCAATAGCAAAATATAATGGATTCTCTGCTCCAAAAATCCAATCTAAATGAGAAGGCTCATTAAAATCTCCTGTTAAAATAATAGGCATAGTACTTGTATTTTTTACTTCTTCCACCAATGATATTAATGATAATAATTCCGCACTTCTTGTTTGGTTTGCTTGATATATAGCTTGTGATTCTGTTGTAATTAATAAATCCCGAATATCATATGGCTGGTATGGAAACGCAGTCAAATGCACATTAAAAAAATTCAAATAAATTGAGTCATTAAAGATAATCCTAGATTGCATATCATTAATACCTTCAATTGGATATTTCGATAAAATCGCAGTACTTGCATTGGAATTACCATAAAAACAATAATCAAATCTATCCGCTATTTCCAGGCCAATTTCATACGACTCTTGCAAACCAATAATATCTGGATCAACAACATCAATAACATCAGAAATGCTATTAAGAGAGCTTGTAGATAATCTATTAAAAGATAATACAGAAATAGTATTACCTGGTATGAAATTGTCACATAGAGATAGATATATTTGTGAATCCAAATCCATTGAGATAGAGTTGTTTTTTTCACAAGAAAAAAGTAAAATTGAAAAAAATATAACGTATTTATACATACTCATTATGCTAAATTAATTAATAATATTAGTTTTGAAAGCATTATCTATGGAACAAACAGAAAAAAAACTAATATTCTTATCAAATTTATTTCAACACCTTGATGGAATTGTATTAATTCCTACCATATTGGAATTACAAACACATCAGATTCTAGATTATATTAAAAGTCAAAAAAAATGTGCTTTATCTGAATTAACACACAAATACCATGCAAATCCTGGATATCTGAATGTAGCATTGCGATTATTGTGTTCACAAGGCATTTTAACCCAAAAAATTGAGGAAGATGACATATTTTTTATTGACTCTATGTTGACAAATTGGATGTCCTTAAAAATAGAATCCAAATATCAGATGATTGAAGGATTATATAGGAAGGAGATAAACTATAAAAGTATTATTACAGATACGAAAAACTCGAACATATCGGAGCCTCATTTATATGCTATACTAGAAAAGTACATAAAGTGGAAGAAACTAGATGATCAGAAAAACAAGTCAGAGGGAATGCCAATAAATGATAAATGGGCAAATTGGAGAATTCATATAGAGGGTGCTGTTCTAGGCCCCATTATAGTGCTTTTATCTAGAAATAATGTATTTGATGGCATTGTCAAAGGCAGTACTATTGAAATACCAGGACATCCAAAATGGAAAGAAATATTAATGAAATTATTTCTGAGTTGTAATATAATTAATGAAGATTCCGCATTAACTGAATACGGTTATTTCTTATTAAAACGGGCCACCTCGTATGGAGTTACAGTCTCTTATCTGCCGACATTTCAAAGTTTAAATCATTTAATCTACGGGAACCATCGCTTCCTAACCACTAAATCAAAAAAAGAAGCGGAAATACATGTAGATAGAGCAATGAATGTTTGGGGTAGCGGCGGTGCTCATAATACATATTTTAAAAAAGTAGATAAAATTATTTTAGATTTATTTAATCTCCCAATTGAAGAACAACCAAAAGGCTTTATAGATATTGGTTGTGGTAATGGTAAATTAATAGAGCATGTATTTGATTTAATCTATTACAAAACTAAAAGGGGGCAGTTATTGAAAGAACACCCTTTATTTATTGTAGGCAGTGACTTTAATTATCAAGCACTAGAAGCGACAACTGAGACAATCAATAAAGCGGACATATGGGCAAAAACAGCATTTGGTGACATTAGTGATCCAGCATCTTTAGCAAAAAGGCTTAAGGAAGAACATAGTATCAATTTAGTTGATTTACTAAATGTGCGATCATTTTTAGATCATAACCGAATATATGAATCCCCAAAAAAAGAAAATAAAGACAAGAGTGCATCTACTGGTGCATTTTGCTATCAAGGAAGTCGATTACAAAATAATGAAGTGGAACAAAACTTAAAAGAACACTTACAAAAATGGCACCCATATTTAACAAAATATGGATTACTCATTGTAGAATTACATACTATAGATCCAGTGATATCAGCGAAAAATATTGGGAAAACTGCTATTACTGCATATGACGCGTCACATGGGTTTTCAGATCAATACATTATTGAATATAATTTGTTTTTAAAAAAAGCTCTTGAAATTGGATTAGTACCAGACTCTAGTCATGAATATACATTTCCTTCTAAAGAAATTCCAATTGTTAGTATTAATAGATTAATTGCTACAAATCCTAAATATGATTAATATAATTCCGCCAACGATTAATGACTGTTTGCATATCATCAGGAAGATTAGAGTGAAACATGACAAGTTGTTCATCTGCAGGATGTAAAAAACTTAACTCTGTAGCATGTAATGCTTGACGTGGTAGTATTTTAAAACAATTTTGAACAAATTGTTTATATTTTGAAAATGTTGTGCCTCTTAAAATATGATTACCCCCATATTCAAAATCATTAAATAATGGATGGCCTATATGTTTCATATGTACACGTATTTGATGCGTCCTACCAGTTTCGAGTTTACATTTCACTAAAGTAACATATCGAAATCTTTCTACGACTTCATAATGTGTCACTGCATGCTTACCTTCTTCAGTGTTATCAAAAACTGTTATTAATTTTCTATTTTTTTTATTTCGCCCAATATTAGCTGTAATTGTACCTTGCTCTTCCTTCACATCACCCCAAACCAATGCTAAATATGTTCTACTAATTGTTCTCTCAGCAAATTGATTAGATAAATAACTTAATGCATTAGCATTTCTAGCAACAACCATCAAACCAGTCGTATTTTTATCTAACCGATGCACTAAACCAGGGCGTTGATTATCACTAGCATACTCAATGTCCTTAAATCTATATAAAAGAGCATGCACAAGAGTACCTGAATAATGACCATAACTAGGATGAACTACCATATTGCTAGATTTATTAACAACAATAATATCATTATCTTCAAAAATAACATCAATCGGTATGTCTTCTGGAATAATCTCTTTATTATATGGCTCGTATTCAAACCGTATACTAATTTTATCTAGAGGCTTTACTTTATAATTGGACTTGACTATTTTGTCATTACAAAAAACATTTCCTAATAATATTGATTTTTGTATTTTAGTTCTACTAGTATTCGGGATTCTAAGTAATAAAAATTTATCAATTCTTATTAAATCATGTTTTTTTTCTACTTCAAATGAATAATGTTCATATAATTCATCGTGATTAATTGGATCCATAGCAACTTATTCTAGGCGTAAATTTACAGAGTCTGTCAACCACACTGAAATGTATGAGCCAAGAGGAACTTTTTCTAAAAAGATAGGTTCTTGCTTATATATGACACTATTTAGTGTATCGCTCACAGAAGTATCAAAATAACATGCCCCCACATTCAAAGAATAATTATTTAAAACTCTCTTAATCTCATAAAATCCTAACCCAAGGACAGTGGGCACCTCTATTGCTTGAAGCCGACCATCCCCTAAATAGAGATCTACAATACTAAATTTAGGTAAACTATCATCAGTGTTGACAAGGACTCTATCAACTTTGCAAAACCTCACCACGTCTTTAGCAAAATAATCAACATAATGTAAATTCCCCACTCTAAAAGCATTACTTTCAAGTAAACTAATTGCTTGCCTCACAGATTTATTCTTCAAGTCTGGGAAAGGAATATAATTTAATTTCAATGGATTAATGGTTAAATATATTTTTCTCCCCGGCTTCACTTTACTATTGGGCTTAGGGTTATGTGCTAAAATAGCACCTCTATTATAATTTGGATTATAGGATGCTGAATCTAGAATAATCAATTCTAAATTATATTTATCTAAGGTATCTTGCGCAGACAAAGAATCCAAACCAAGTAAAGATGGCACGGTAATAATACTATGATGTCGAGTATATTTTTTTAAACTAAAATCTATTGTTTTGAAAATTACAAAGAACAGCACAAACAAAAAAAAGAATAAATAAATTGAAAACCGATAATTTAATTTCATGTGCAAATAAATTTGACACAAAGATATCTAATTATCATACAATAATAGAATAAAGTTTTGAAAACAAATTCTATATTTAAATTATTATTATATTTCAAATAATGAAAAATATTGCAATCGTAATGGGAGGAAACTCCAAAGAAAAAGATATTTCTATTCAGAGTGCAAATACAATTTATAAACACATTGATCGCTCAAAATATCAACCCTACAAAGTATTATGTATTAGTGAGCATAAGTTTATAGTTAATATTAACAATCAACAAATTGATATCAAAAATGAAGATTTTTCATTTATCTTAAATGAAAAACAAATCCGATTTGACACAATATTCATGATCATTCATGGGGATCCTGGGGAGAATGGAAAACTTTGCGCTTATTTTGAAACAAGAAAAATACCTTATACATCTTGTAATGAGCCAGTATCTTCTCTTACATTTAATAAATTTAAATGTAATCAATATTTAAGATCACTCGGCTATCAAGTTCCTAATTCTAAAATCTATACAGAGGATTATAGAACAAGATTTCCGTGCATCATAAAACCCAGTTGTAGTGGATCAAGTTTTGGTATTAGTAAAGTATATAATGATAGTGAATTAAAAACCGCTGTAGACAAAGCTAAACAGCATGGCCAAGAAATAATTATAGAAGAATTTATTGATGGTAGAGAATTAACATGTGCTGTATATAATTTATATAATCAAATTGAAACTCTCCCAATAACTGAGATTATTAGTCAGAATGACATTTTTGATTATGATGCAAAATATAATGGAAAATCCATAGAAGAAACACCTGCTAAAATTGAAAAAAATATCAAAATGCAAATTGAACACATAGCTAAAAAAACATATCAAGATTTAAATCTATCAGGTGTGATTAGAATTGATTTTATCATGGGTGCTACAGAACCATATATTATTGAGATTAATACAATCCCAGGTTTTTCTGAAAAAAGTATTGTGCCAAAAATGTTAAAATGCGCTAAAATAAAACTAGAAGATTTCATTACCGCACAAATTGAAAATGCATAAATGACTAGAATTAATCTTATCCCGACTCACGAATTAACTGATCAACATTTAATTGCAGAATACAGAGAAATTACTATGGTTCCTGCAGCATTAAAACGGACGATACATAGTAAATCTGGCTTGATGTTAAATAAAATACCCGCAAGTTTTACATTAAACAAAGGACATGTACTTTTTTTTTATGATAAAGGCAAGTACTTATTCAAAAGATATCAATTACTAATACGTGAAATGGAAAACCGAGGATTTAAGCCAAATAAAAATAGAAAATTCCCATGTGACATTTTTATTGAAAATAAATTATTCAATGATTGGGAACCAACATTAAAAGATTTAAAAATAATCCGGAATCGCATAAAATCTAAAATTAAACAAAAGCCAAATTGGTATAGAAACAATGGGATTAAAATAAATAATTAAATATTTAAATAATCAACCACCTTTTGAATAGCTCTACTACGATGACTAATTTTATTTTTTTCATCTAAAGACATTTCTCCAAATGTTTTCTGACATCCATTTGGTATAAATATAGGATCATATCCAAATCCCCCATCACCTGATGATTCATTAGATATGCAACCCTCTACTATGCCTTCGAAAAAAATTTCTTGCGATTTGCTTTTTAAACAAATAACTGTTTTAAACCTAGCTCTTCTATCTGTGATGCCTTGCATTTCATCGAGGACTTTTTTTATATTGTCAGTAGCATTTGCTTTTTCACCAGAATAACGTGCTGAAAAAACACCAGGTCTCCCATCTAATTGATATACCTCTAAACCTGTATCATCTGCAATTGTTGGAATACTATATTTATCATATATAGTTTTAGACTTTATTAATGCATTTTCTCTAAGCGTTGACCCCGACTCAATGATTTCATCATAATAACCAACATCCAGCAAACTCAGCAATCTAATATCTAAGAGTTGTGTTGAAATTTCTAATAATTTGTTTTGATTAGAAGATGCAAAAATATATTTATTCATGGTGATATGGGTGATTGTTTAAAATGGTAAATGCCCGATATGTTTGTTCCAAAAGAATTAATCTGGCGACTAAATGCGGGAAAGTCATCTTAGAAAGAGAAATGAAAGCATGACAACGATCAACTATTGATTTGGGAACTCCAAAAGCACCGCCAACCAAAAATATAATTGAATCATAATTCTCTGTTTTTTCTCTAATAAATTGGGCATAATCTAGTGTATTCATACATTGTCCTCTTTCATCTAAAATGATAAAAAAATCTCCTATTTTTATGTGTGCTAATACTTTCTTACCTAATTTAATTTCATTTTTTTCTGAAAAAAATAACACTTCGGATTTAGTATAGCCATTTAATCTTTTTAAGTATTGGATCATAAAAGAATTAAATGATTCAGAGTTTTTTTTACCCAAAAAGATAAATTTTAATTTCATAAATTGTATCAATAAATATTCCTAATTTGTAACAACATAAATATAACCATATCAATGGATAAAATAATCAATGATTTTATAAAAAAATCACTTGCTGAAGATATTGGCGAGGGGGATATCACTTCAGAGGCATGTATTGATAAAAACGCACGCGGAAAAGCTCAATTAATCGCGAAAGAAAATTGTCAAATTGCTGGCATTGATATAGCAGAAAAAATATATTATTTATATGATAGCCAACTGATTTTCAAACCTTTTAAAAAAGATGGTGAAACAATCAAAAAAAATGATATTATTTTTTCAATATTTGGCAATCAACATTCAATTTTAGCCACTGAAAGGTTAGTCTTAAATTGTATGCAAAGAATGAGTGGAATAGCAACAAAAACAAGAAAATTTGTCAATAAAATCCGTGATTTAAATACAGTAATACTAGACACAAGAAAAACATCCCCAAGTATTAGATTTTTGGAAAAAACAGCGGTTAAAATAGGTGGTGGTGAAAATCACAGACATGGACTATATGATGTAATTATGATAAAAGATAATCATATTGATTTTTCAGGCGGGATTCCAAATGCCATTAAAAATTGTCATACACATCTTGAAAAAAGTGAAAAAAAAATTAAAATTATAATTGAAGTTAGAAATTTAACAGAATTAAATCAAGTGCTAAATTCAGGTGGTGTAGATCGCATACTACTAGATAATTTTTCAATACACAAAACAAAAGAAGCAGTGGATATTATTAATTCAAAATATGAAACGGAATCGTCTGGTAATATCGGCTTACATAATGTTAGAGAATATGCGTTATGCGGTGTAAACTACATTTCAATTGGAAATCTAACTCATTCTATCAAAAGTATTGATTTGAGCATGCGATGTATATAATGATAGAATTTGATAATAACATTGATATTTTACTATCTTAGTGAAAAAAACATAATACTCCATGAAAAAAACAATACTATTCATCTTTTTTGTTATCACAAATCTTATCTTTTCGCAAGACACATTGATTGATTCAGCACAAATCAAAAATGATCCAATTTTTTCCCAATCTGATCTAGAGATGGAATTCAAAAATACTATAGACCCATATAATCCTTTATTGCCACCAAACACATATACAAATACTGATAACCCAAATTATTGGAAAAATAAAATGCCCCATCCAGGATATTGGCAACAAGATGTACATTATTCAATAAAAGCTGAGTTATTTGATTCAACAAACGTTATTGAAGGAACTCAAACATTGACCTATACTAACAACTCTCCAGATGATTTAGATCATGTATTTTTTCATCTATATGCAAATGCATTTCAACCAGATTCATATTTAGATAAATTTAAAAAAGCGAATAAAGAACTCACGAGATACAGAAAAGATGAAAAACAAAAAAAAGGCATTAACATTATAAGTCTTGAAATAAATAATGAGACACCTAGAATAGAGGTTGACAACACTATTATGAAAGTATTTCTAAATACTCCTATAAAAAGTGGAGAGACAGTAGTTTTTGACATCATATTCGAATCATCTTTTGGAGGGAATGAAGAGAGTGGCAATGTCAGAAGACGTATGAAAATGTACCAAGAATTTGGGAGCAAACATTATAATGGTGTCCATTGGTATCCTAGAATATCTGTATATGACAGGAAATTTGGGTGGACTACTGATCAACACCTAGGGAAAGAATTTTATGGTGACTTTGGGTGTTTTGATGTGGAATTAACAATGCCTGAAAACTATATTCTAGAGGCAACTGGCTATATGATTAATCGTGATGAAGTGCTACCAAAAGAATTAATGAAGAAATTGGATATAACAAACTTTAAGAGCAAAAAATACAATAGCCCTCCATCTACCATCATAAGATATAATCCAAACAAAAAGAAAACATGGAAATTTCATGCAGAAAATGTGCATGACTTTGCATTTACAGCGGATCCAAGCTATCGTATTGGTGTTGCAGAATGGAACGGAATAAAAGCTTATTCTTTAGCGCAAGAACAACATGCATCAAAATGGCAAAATGCTGCAGATTATGCTGCAGAGATAATAGAAGTCTTTTCAAAAGATATTGGCATGTATACATACCATAAAATCATCGTCGCAGATGCAAGAAGTGGGATGGAATATCCAATGATTACACTCGATAGTGGTAGAGATCCTGGATATAGAGGTCTACTAGTGCATGAAATTGCTCACATGTGGTTTTTTGGACAGGTTGGGACTAATGAAACATATAGAGCTGCACTAGACGAGGGATTTACACAATTTTTAAGTGGATGGGGAGAAGAAGCAATCGAGGGCAAATATATGACTCGTGAACCTAAGTACATCACTGATAGTCTTTTAGATAACAAAATAGATGCAAGAAAAAAAGAATTATCTACAAAAAATTATTCAATAAAAAATTCTGATAATGCTTCATCAGAAAAAAACACCCAGCCAAGAGTGGGTGTGCTAGATAGATTAAGATGGTTAAAGCAAAACCAATCCCCTTTGAACAAGTATTATGATCAACATACAAATCAACGAAATACACGTGAGGGAAATGCTTATTATAAATATATTCTAGATGCAACTGAAAATAATACTCCAGCACTGAACAGCCATTCTCATGACACTTATGCTTTTGGTGAAGATTTAGCACACAGAGGTGGGTATACACATGTTTATTGGAAAACCGCTACAATGCTGTATAATTTACAATATGTGCTTGGTGATGAATTATTTTTAGCCGCTATGCAAAATTATTTTGATACATGGAAAATGGCACATCCTTATTTAAATGATTTCAGAAACTCTTTTATTAGATTTACAAAAGTAGATCTAAATTGGTTCTTTGATCAATGGCTAGAAACAAATAAAGATTTAGATTATGCGATTGGAAAAGTGAAAAAATTAGAAAATGACACATTTGAAATTAGTGTTCTAAGAAAAGGTGAGATGGAAATGCCTATTGACTTAACAATTGATTCCGAATTTGGACTTAGAAAACATTATCATATTCCAAATAAATGGTTTGTGAAAGAAGATAAAAATCGAGATTATCTTTTGCCAAGATGGACAGGATATGGAGAATTAAATAGGGAATATAAATTTAAAGCACATGTGCCATCCGGGATCAAGAATATCATGATTGATTTAAGCGAACGACTTGCAGATTCATATGCAATTAATAATAACCAGAAAGGAAATATAGATTTTTCTATTGACTATGGGGTGAAAAAATGGCCAAATTTAAGGAAGTATGAGGTGCAAGCTAGACCTGATTTTTGGTACAACTCATATGATGGGTTAAAAATAGGAACAAATCTTCAAGGAAATTATCTAAAGAAACATCACGTTTTTAGAGGAAACTTATGGGTAAACTCTGGTGTACTCCGAAACAATAGTATAAATGATAATGAAAATGATAAGCTATCATATAGATTAAACTACTCAACATCTACATATAAATATGTGAAAAACAGTCGTGTTAGATTTGCATTAAGTGCGTTAGATGGGTTAAATTATTTATCCGTCGGTTTTAATTTAAAAGATGTAAGTCGCATGAATACTCTTGACATTTCTTTTAATAGTTTTGAAAGAAAAGAAACTTCCGATATCACCGGATATTTACTCAATCAAGAATATTGGGGTGGCGCAGGTATGAAAAACACGAATATCTTAATTAATACTGGTCATCATTATCGTTACATTCAAGGAAATAAATTCAGTGGATCTGGAGACATTCAATTATCATTAAAGTCTTCTTCTATAATGAGTGATTATAATTTTTCCCAAATTTCCCTTTCTGCTATAAATAAAAATCGAGTAGGTAAAATTAAAATTAATACTAGATTCTTTGCACAACGTGGATTTAATCATACTGGCTCTGAGTATTCTTTTCCATTTGAAAGCATGTTGTATGCGGCAGGAGGTAACCCAGAAGAAATGATGAGCAATAAATATACAAGGTCAGCTGGCTTTATACCATATGACTGGGCTTCATATAGTACCAATATGACTAACACCTTACATTATGGAGGAGGATTAAATTTACGTGGATATGTTGGGTATAAAATGGGTGAATCTGCAAGTGACCTAATAAATGAGAATGAAGATTTTAATTTTTTATATAGAGGCACGTCAGGTATTGCTTTTAATACAGAAATTGATTTCACAAATCATATCCCATACATGAATTATTTTGGCCTTAACTCATATATCTTCATGGATATGGGAGTGATTAACCAAAATAATCATGACTTGTCATTCAGCAGTTTACACATGGATGCAGGAATAGGTTTTGCTTTAGAATTATCGAAATTGTGGAATAGTGTCATCGATGCAGAACCTTTGGTGTTAAGATTTGATTTACCTTTCTTCTTAAACAAGCCACCAGCAGATCAGAACTATATTGATTTTCGATTTGTCTTTGGTATAAATAGAGCCTTTTAATATGTCATTAATTCGATTATTATGTGTAGTATCTCCAATACTCCTTTGCTCTCAAAATGAAATTTGTGGTATATGGCTAGAAGAAGAAAAGCGATCACATATAGAAATTTATAAAAACAATGACAATCTATATGAAGGAAAAATTGTCTGGCTATCAGAGCCATTAGATGAAAATAGAGAACCAAAAAAAGACAAAGACAATCCTAATAAATCCCTAAGAGATCAAACACTCGATGGATTAATTATAATTAAAGATTTAGAATATGTCAAAAAAAATGAATGGATTAATGGAACCATATATGATGCTAGAAGTGGTAAAACATATAGCTTAAATGCAACCTTAAATGATGACAAGAATCTATTTATGAGAGGTTATTTTGGATTTAGTTTTATTGGAAGAACTACAAGTTGGACACGTGTTCAATAATGACTTAATTTCTTATATATTTTTTTACAATTTGCTTATATCGATATTGTCTGATAAAGCGTCCTAAATCTGGGTCTACTATTTTTTTGTCTCTTTGAAAAAAGGCCTTTAAATAACCGAATAACATAGCCATTCCTAGCACGAAATAAGGTTTTCGATATATTTTTTTAAAACAATTTGTCAATAATAAGCCTACATCCATTCTAATAGAATATAACATTCTTCCATTTCTAAATGCCGCTTTCACAAAGCCATATTCCTGGTGAGTAGAGCGTTGATGAACGACTTTTAAATCAGGCATCACTTTTACTATCCACCCATGAAATCTAGCAGAGTGTTCATCAACAGTATCCCACCCCATCTCTTTTAACAATCCTCCTATTTCGTTAAAACATAATTTTTTATATGATTTAATTGCACCACGTATATGATCTAAATTAGTTTCTTTTTCAAGAATATATTTTTTACCCTCTTGTATGACACATACTCCACCACAAATACCTATTTTATCATTTAACGTAAATTGAGCTAAAACAGTTCTAATATAATCAGGTGGCAATACTAAGTCTGCATCAAGTTTCATAACAACATCATATTCTAAATTTTTTCGATTATCAAAACCAAAATAAAATGTTTCTATAACACTTTTTCCAGGAGATCGATCACCTGTTTTTTCTTTTCTTAAATAACTAATCCAAGAATAATTAACAGCAGCTTTTTGGATCACGTTACTAGTGTTATCTGTTGATCCATCATCTACAATGATCCACTCAATAGGAAGAACTGATTGATGAATCATAGAATTGATTAATTCTGGAAGATGATTTTCTTCGTTACACGCTGGAGTAATAATAAGTGCTTTCAAATTTTAATACTATGTTTTAAAACTTTAAATGATATAAATCCTAACATTGCATACATACATGCTCCAAAAATAGCATATATTAAAATAACATGTTCAACCACTGATTCTTTTAAGGAATGAAAAAGAAATACTAAACAAATAAAATATATAATCTGCCAAATTAACAAATAATGATTCTGCATAGTATAAGAAATAGTGGGGGTAACTACATTAAATATAAATCTACTAAACAATAATGGACACAGTAACTGTATGTATTTTCCAGTATCTATCCATTCATCCCCCAATAATAAAACGAAAAAACTTTCAGGAATAATATAAAATGGAACGGTCAGAATAAAACTGATGAAGGTCATTAACATAATTGACTTTTTGAATATTGTCAGTTTATCTTTTGCAGTTGTCAAGCGTTTATAAAAAACCGTTTTAAAGGAATTAGAAATGATTCCTAATGGTTTACCTATAATTTTATCAGCCAAATCAAAAATACCAACAGTAAAGACACCAAAAAAAGCACTGAATACACCTATAATATATTTTTGAGAAATAAAATTTAAAATTGAATGCGGGGTCTCAAAAACAATAAACTTTTTATATTCTTTTAATAACGTAAAAATATTAATAACAATAGTGTCTTTAGGAATTAATTTAATAGTTTGAAATAAATTCTTTAATAACAAAAAACATGCTAAAAATCTACCAATAATTTGTCCGAGAATTAACCCGATGTTATTTAATGAAGAAAAATAAAAAAGAATTGACAAAGGAGTACTAAATACAGAATGAGTGATGTGAGAATATGACATATTTGCATATAATTCCATCCTATTATTCCAATGATATAAAATATTATAAAGACCTAATAAAAATGCCCCCATTGGAATTAAATAATAAAACGGTAGATATAGATTATCATGATATTGTTCAAAAATTAAAAAATCATTTGAATTGACCACAAATAACCACAATAAAGAGGCAATTCCAAATAGCAATAAGCAAAATGTAGCTAAAAAGAAAAATGCGACTATACATACAAGAGCAGCATCGGTATCTTTTTTAGGTAAAACAATGGCCATTTCTAACCTCAATGTTGTAGAAATAGCTATTAATTGAATAATTGCCATGAAAATTGCTAAAACTCCAAAATCAGTAGGCGAAAAAAACCTAGTTAGCACAGGTAATAATAATAATGGGATTAATTGAGAAAAGCCCACACCACTAGTCAAAACAAATAGATGCTTAACGTACTTTGAAGTAATTAATTCAAAATATATTTTTCGGAAAAATTTAATCATAAATCATTAATCAAATCAATTAACTTCTGAGCTTGACTTTCTCTAGAGAATTCAGTAATATCATCATCAAAAATATTGTCTTGCTTACTTAACTCATATATTTGTAAAATAGTATTATGTAATAGTGTTGAATTATCAAAATCCACAAACCAAGCATATGATATATTTTGAATTATTTTATCTAGATCACTATTTTTTTTACCAATTGCTAGGATAGGCCTTCTTGCTCTTAAGTATTCAAAAAATTTAGCTGGCAATCGTCCATTAACTGATGCAGCATCACCTTGAGTGACCAATAAAAGATCACATTGCATCATATATTGAATCGAATTAGCATGATTTAAGTATTCATGGTAAATTAATTTCTGATCAAATTGATAAGTTTTTATTTTCATGAAAAAATTAGCATGTATTTCTCCTGCAAATAAAAATTGTAATTTATTTGAAAAATCTAGTTTATGTTTAACTATTTCTTTAATTGTTTTCCATAAAAAATCATGATCACGTAATTCATTATATAACCCAAAATGACCAATAGTAAACTTATTAGAATCTACTATCACATTATTTATCTGATAATCTTCTGAGTCATAACCATTTGTTAAAATAGCTGTTTTTTTAGCCCCAAGATCACTTAATTGCTTTGCCCAAGATGGACTAACAGATAATGTTAAATCAGCATTAGAAAGGATTTTATATTCTAAGTTAATATGTCTTTTTTTAACAAAAGATAATAAAGGCAATTGCTTAAAATACTCTATCCCAGTCCAAGGATCTCTAAAATCAGCAATCCAATTAATTTGATGTTGTTTTTTTAAAGCAAAAGCTATCATATGCATACTATGTGGAGGACCTGTTGATATAATTAAATCAATTGGATTTTTTTCTATATACTTATTAAGGAATTTAATCGATGGCTGAATCCAAAAAGATCTTGAATCAGGAATACAGAAATTGGACCGTAGCCAAACAAATACCTTATCTAACCAAGATTTTTTTGTTCTAATCAAAATATCTGATTTTACTTTTTTTCGAAAAAGAAACGAAAAGATCTTTTGAGGTTCAAAGATATTAGTTTTAAGGATTGTTAATCTAGGAGAAATTGTATCTACTAAACTTTGATCTTCCAAAGGGGAAAAGTCATCTTCCGGGGTATAAATAATGGGTTCATAATTATATTTACATAAATACTTAGTCAGTTTTAACCATCTTTGCACCCCTACTCCACCCTTTGGTGGCCAATAATACGTGATAACAAGTATTTTTTTCATTGTTTAAAGAAAAATAACATACCAAAGGTCATTAAAGCTGTTATAATTAACAAACAAGATGAGAAAAAAGCAATTTTAGCAGATATAAAAAATGATTTCGGCTTAAATTCAAATACAATTTCCTGAGCTCCTTTTGGAATAAATAGAGCCCTTAGTATGTAATTGACTGGAAAATGTTCAACACTAACACCATCTATATAAGCTGACCATCCCTTTGGATAAAAAATC
This sequence comes from Flavobacteriales bacterium, assembly GCA_002722215.1. Classification (GTDB taxonomy): domain Bacteria; phylum Bacteroidota; class Bacteroidia; order Flavobacteriales; family TMED113; genus SP256. Next base: position 40,553 of record PBKX01000020.1, read on the forward strand.
TCTGAAAAAACAGCTAAACTAGACACTTTTGAATCTAACCTATATACAAGTCGATTAGGAGAGTATTCTGTTAAATTAATATCATTTCTTGTATTCAATTCAAGAGATTCAATATGTTTTTCATATTTCTTTTCAAGAATAGCTGTTGTATTGGGATTAAAGTTATTTAAAGAATTAATTGATTCATTAGCATTTTTCACCCATAGAATGGTATCAACACACCACGCATTCCCAAGAGCATTTGGGTTTTTCTGGACAATAGACTGCCTATTTTGATCAGGAGCAATAATATATTTAGTGTTTAACATATTAATTACATTCATATTTCCCTTATTCAGATGCATGTCTATAACTTCTTGGTATTTTCCTAACTTTGCTCCATGATACCCCCCTAAAGAATGATGAAAATAAGATGTCCTTGCGCCTTGATCTAATCTTTCATTTAAATTATACACCCTAAAAATGGTAGTGTCTTGTTTAATAATTTTATCAAATTCTTCTATTTGGAATGGTTTTTCAATATTTGATTTTAAATCAAAGTCATCTGCATTTAAATATCTTTTATTGACAGACCACATGTCTATTAAAACTAAAATTGATAAGATGTAAATGCCTTTATATTTTTGATTTGGATATTTGTCGATTAAAAAATATATTGTAATAGAAGCGATCGAAATAAAGAAAATTGCACGCATAATATCTGATCGAAAAAAATGAACGCGATCCAAAACTAATGCTTCTACAAACCAAGCGGGGAATTGGCTGTCTGCTAAACCCTTAAAATTCAAAATTAAATTACCACAGACAAGAAAAAATATAGAAATACTTATTAAAATTAATGAGGATTGAAAAAGTATTTTTTTCTTCGAAACATTTGTTAATTTATCTGATAAAAAATAATTAAGTCCCAAAACACCTAATACAGGTATGATAAACTGCACAATGACTAAAATCATAGAAACCGTTCGAAACTTATTATACAGTGGGAAATAATCAAGAAAAAAATTTGTTATAATTGGAAAGTATTTACCCCACGCTAACATTAAACATAAAAGCATAAGTGACAACATAATCCACTTAATTGGTTTTTTAAGCGTAAATAAGCTAATGAAAAATAACAACCATACTACTGCACCAATATAAACCGGACCAGAAGTAAAACTTTGAGGACCAAAATATAAAGGAACTGCATCAATAAAATTTTGACTATCTCGCTTGGAAATTCCATTTTTTCTTAATGCTTGATAGACATTGGAATTCTCTGAAAGTTTAGCATGTGAAGAGCCACCAAAAAAATTTGGAAATAATAGATTAAAAGTTTCTAATTTTCCATAACTCCAAGCAGTAGCATAATCTCTATCAAGTCCTGTTTTTTTTTCTCCTGAATCTTGTAACAATTCAGATTCCCCTCTGATAGTATATTTACTATACTCATATGTAGACCAAATATTACCTAAATTAATAGCAATTGCCATCAAGCCTGCTATAAAAAATAAAATTGTTTTTTTTACAAATTGATTTATAGCTCTAGCCTTAACAAAAAATATTAAATAATGAATCCAAAAAAACCCAAGAATAAATAACAAATAATAGGTTATTTGTAAATGATTAGCTCTTAAATGTAATCCTAAACAGAGAAAAGCAAAAAAGAATGGAATGATATTAGACCATCTATATGTTAATTTATTAGTAAAACAATATATTAAACTAGCAACAGATGGTGCCATATATGCAATGGCATGTGCTTTTGTATTATGACCAGCCTCCAAAATAATAAAGAAATATGATGAAAACCCGAAAGCTAAAGCCCCCAAAATAGAAAGATGTGGATTAATTTTTAAACATAACATTAAAATATAAAATCCTAAAAAATATAAAAACATAGTCCCTACAGGCCTAGGCAAATACAACTGTAAAAACTTGTCAATTTGAACTAATATATTATTTGGATAATATACAGAGATTTGATATGCAGGCATACCTCCAAACATAGAATTAGTCCACAATGCCTCTTTTCCAGTAGAATCACGATAGTCAACAATTTCCTTGGACATACCTAAAAATTGCTTATAATCACTCTGATTAATCTTTTTTCCGTTTAATATAGGGAAGCAGTATACAATGGTAATTGTAGCAAAAATTAAAATTGCATATATATGAATAGAATTAGATTTTATATTGTCAATAAATGTAGTCATGAATTATCATTTATATCTTCAAAGTCAACATATTCACCACCAGGATCAGAATCTACCTTCTTCTTTTGTTTATATTGAACAACTGTATCACCTTCCTGATGCTCTTGATAAGAATCTGTATCTCTTTTCCTTTTTATATTTTTCTGAACTTTATTTACCCACCTTTTTAAAATAAAAGAAAATAAAATTCTAGAAAAAAACACAAATAGATAATAAATAACTATAGAATAAAAAATGAACTTAAGCAATATCATAAAATTTAATCTACTTACTTAAATATAGGTTTCTTTCTGAATACACTTTAACAAAAAATGGATCTGTTAAGTCATCAATAAAATATATAATCTCTCCAGTTGATTTCATTTCAGGACCTAATTCTTTATTCACATTTGGAAATTTATCAAATGAGAAAATTGGAACTTTGATAGCATATCCTTTTTTAATTGGATTAAAATTAAAATCTTTTAATTTTTTATTTTTAAGCATGATTTGTGTTGCATAATGAATATATGGCTCTTTAAATGCCTTAGCAATAAAGGGTACCGTTCTTGAAGCTCTCGGATTAGCCTCAATCACATATGCTTCTTCGTCCTTAATGGCAAACTGAACATTAATTAAACCCACCGTCTTCAAGGCTAAAGCTATTTCTTTGGTATATTTTTGAATTTTAGCTAATACGCTATCTGTAAGATTAAATGGGGGTAAGACAGCATTAGAATCCCCAGAATGAATACCGCAGGGCTCGATATGTTCCATAATACCTATTATATATACTTCTTCCCCATCACAAATAGCATCTGCTTCAACTTCTATTGCCTTATCTAAATAATGATCTAATAAAATATGATTACCTGGAATACTTTTTAGTAGATTTACCACATGATGTTCTAATTCTGTTTCATTAATAACAATCTTCATTCCTTGACCTCCTAACACATAAGAGGGGCGAACTAGAATAGGGAAAGATAACTGTTTTGATAATGAAGCAGCCTCTTCTGCTGTAGTAGCAACTCCAAATTCCGGATATGGAATACCAATTTCTTTTAATGTTTGTGAAAAACGACCTCTATCTTCTGCTATATCTAGAGAATTAAAACTAGATCCCATAATTTTTACATTATATTTCTCTAATTTTTCAGCTAATTTCAATGCTGTTTGACCACCTAGTTGAACAATAACACCTTCCGGTTTTTCGTGATTAATAATATCATAAATATGTTCCCAAAAAACTGGCTCAAAATATAATTTATCTGCAGTATCAAAGTCGGTAGATACTGTTTCTGGATTACAATTAATCATAATAGTTTCATATCCCGATGCTTTTGCTGCTAAGACACCATGCACACAACAATAATCAAACTCTATGCCTTGACCAATCCTATTAGGCCCAGAACCTAAAACAATGATTTTTTTATTTTTACTAACAATACTCTCGTTATCAGCATAAGATTTACCATTTGGGTATGTAATTTTTCTTTCGAAAGTAGAGTAATAATACGGTGTTTTAGCTTCAAATTCTGCAGCACATGTATCAACAAGTTTATAAACACGCTCAATATTGTATTTTTTTCGTAACGCAAAAACTTTACTTTCTACATCACCTAACAGATGAGCAATTTGTCTATCTGCAAAACCTTTCATTTTGGCTTTCAATAACAATTCTTCCGATAAAGAAGTTATATTAAATGTTGAAATCTCATTTTCAATTTGAATAAGTTCATTAATTTGTCTTAAAAACCAATCATCTATACCTGTTATCTTTTTAATACGTGTTATGGGTATACCTATTTTTAAAGCATCATAAACTCGAAACACTCGATCCCAAGATGGATGCTGAAGAGATTCTAAAATCCTATCTTGATTGGTCCAATTTTTACCATCAGCACCAAGTCCATTTCGCCTAATTTCTAATGATTGACATGCCTTTTGAAGGGCCTCTTGAAATGACCTTCCAATCGCCATCACTTCACCAACAGATTTCATTTGTAGCCCCAATAAACTATCACAACCAGGAAATTTATCAAAATTCCAACGAGGGATTTTTACTATCACATAATCCAAAGTAGGTTCAAAAAAGGCAGATGTTGTTTGAGTAATCTGATTTTTTAATTCATCTAAAGTATAGCCTATTGCTAATTTAGCTGCTACCTTCGCAATTGGATATCCTGTTGCCTTAGATGCAAGGGCCGAAGATCTAGAGACTCTAGGATTAATCTCAATCGCAACAATCTCTTCTTTATCGTCAGGACTAACAGCAAATTGAACGTTGCAACCACCTGCAAAGTCACCGATAGATCGCATCATTTTAATTGCCATATTACGCATTCGTTGATAACAGGTGTCAGATAAAGTCATGGCTGGAGCAACCGTGATAGAGTCACCAGTATGGATGCCCATTGGGTCCATATTCTCTATAGAACATATAATAATAACATTATCATTATTATCACGTAATAATTCTAACTCATATTCTTTCCAACCTAACAATGCCTTATCAATCAAGACTTCATGAATAGGAGATGCATGTAGGCCTTTATTTAAAGCAGATTCAAATTCATTTTTTTCAAAAACAAATGTTGCTCCTGTTCCACCCAAGGTAAAAGAAGGCCTAATAACTAAAGGAAATCCAAATTCTTGAGCTATAGATTTGCCCTCTAAAAATGAAGTAGCAATCTTAGCAGGTGCAACAGGAATATCTATGTGATTCATTAATTGACGGAATTCCTCTCTGTTTTCGGTAATATTAATGGCATCAATATCCACACCAATAATAGCGACATTATATTTTTTCCATAGTCCTTTTTCATCTGCTTCAATACATAAGTTTAGAGCTGTTTGACCTCCCATGGTTGGAAGAACAGCATCAATTTTTCTTTCTTTTAAAATCTGTTCTATTGATTCACACTCTAAAGGCAGTAAATATATATGATCCGCAACAACTGGATCTGTCATAATAGTTGCTGGATTCGAGTTTATCAAAGAAACTTCTATTCCTTCTTCTCTTAAAGATCTAGATGCTTGAGAACCAGAGTAATCAAACTCACAAGCCTGACCAATAACAATAGGTCCACTACCAATAATTAAAACTGATTTTAATGATTTATCCTTAGGCATTCATAAATAATTTAAAATTTGTTTTATAAAAAAAGGTGCTATAAACACCCTTCTCTAATTAACTCAACTTATATAATCATACAAGTTGTTATTTTTTAAACATTTGATCTGAAACTGACAAAGATTTTCTTCCCTTGGCCCTTCTCCTAGAAAGTACTTTCCTGCCGTCAGCTGTAGACATACGCTCTCTAAAACCGTGTTTATTCTTTCTTTTTGTATTGGATGGCTGATAAGTTCTTTTCATCTTTATATATCAATGTTTCTGGACACCAAATATAATATTATTTTTTAATTTAACACTCAAAAATATATATGATATATTTACTAATTATTACATTTTGAAAAAATCGAAAAAAATATATCAAATTCTAAAATATATCAAACCATATAAATGGATATTTTCATTAGGTTTGATGTGTTTATTCTTTTCTAGCATCGCATCTCTTTTATTTCCATGGCTAGTTGGTGAATTGATAGATCAATCAAACCAAGATATTAAGCACCTAAATACAATTGCAATCTACCTTTTCATATTATTCGGTGTACAAGCGATTTTTTCATATTTTAGAATTGTTTTATTTGTCAATGTAACAGCAAAAGCCATAGCACAGTTAAGGATAGATTCTTTTACTAATCTAATCAAGTTACCTGTTACTTTCTTTTCCGAGAGAAAAACTGGAGAGTTATGTAGTAGAATAGCATCTGATCTTGAAATCTTAAAAAATACATTTACAACAGATTTAGCACAATTTATACGTCAAATTATTATCATTACCGGAGGTATAATACTATTATCAATTACATCTGTTCGCTTAACTATTTTTATGCTATGCACGCTACCCATTATTGTTATTATAGCTATCATCTTTGGAAGAAAAGTAAGAGAATATAGTAAAACCGTACAAAACACAGTAGCTGAATCAAATACCATTGTAGAAGAAGGCCTACAAGCTATTTTAACAATTAAATCATTTACTAGTGAATTTTTTGAAATCAATAGATACACAAAAAAAGCAGATCAAATTGCTCATATATCTATCAAACTAGGTAAACTACGAGCATTTTTTGCATCATTTATTATTTTTGGAATTTTTGGCTCTATTGTTGGTGTCATATGGTATGGGGTTTTGCTCGTACAAGATAATATGATGAGCATGGGAGATTTATTTTCCTTTGTATTATATTCTGTATTTATTGCAGCTAGTATTGGTGGAATTGCTGAATTATATACATCAATCCAAAAAGCAATTGGTGCAACTGAAGATTTATTAAAATTACAAGATCTAATACCTGAAAGTATTTCAAAAAAAGGAACTAAACTCAATATAAAGGGAAATATTGCATTTAATAATGTTGACTTTGCATATCCCTCTAGAAAACACAATCAAGTATTTAAAAATTTATCATTTGATATTAATGTTGGTCAACAAATTGCCATTGTGGGACTCAGTGGTGCAGGTAAAACAACGTTAACAAAATTATTAATGGGATTCTATAAAATAGACTCTGGAAAAATTACAATTGATAAAAAAAACATCAATACAATACCTCTATATGAACTAAGAAACGCAATTGGAATAGTCCCTCAAGATATCGTGCTGTTTGATAATAGTATAAAAGAAAATATAAGGTATGCTAACCAAAACGCTTCTGAAAAAGATATAATTAATGCATCAAAAAAAGCAAATGCACATGATTTTATAATGAATTTTGAAGATGGATACGAAACTATCGTTGGAGAAAGGGGTGTGGAAATTTCTGGTGGACAGAGACAAAGAATAGCTATCGCAAGAGCAATATTGAAAAATCCGAAAATTCTTATTTTTGATGAAGCCACATCCTCTCTGGATACTAAAACAGAGAGCCTTATACAAGAATCCATGGACCTACTATTAAAGAGTCGAACATCGATTATAATCGCACATCGATTATCTACCATTAAAAATGCGGATAAAATACTTGTATTAGAAAATGGAAACATTGTCGAGTCAGGCACACACGAAGAATTAATGAAAATAAAAGGGGTATACACTAAATTAGCCACTTTACAATTCAAAGAATAAATTGTATCTTTGTAGATACATTCTTGATAATAAAAACTACATCCGCATGAAAAAATATATTTTACTTTTCACAATTATTGCCTTCAACTTATTATATAGCCAGATTGACTATGAAACACAAATTCAGCCTATTTTTAACACCAATTGTGTGGACTGTTATTCAAATGGAGCGACATATACAGGGGGAATAGAACTCACAAGTTATGACGATTTAATGGCTGGCGGATATAATACTGACGCCACAAATGTATTAACAGTTCTTGAAGACTACATCATTACTGGATATATGCCAGCTTGGGGAGAAGAACCTCTCAATGTGGAAGATATAGAATTAATTAGCCAATGGGTTGCTGAAGGAGGTAATCCTTCAGCCGGAGGAGATGGATGCATCTTGTCAGATGGCACTGTAGTTGAGAATAACTGGTATGGTTATGACACAGGAGACAATTGGTGCAATACATGTTTTTGTGAAAATAATATACTTTTTTGTACTGAATATGATTGTTTAAGTGGAGGTAATGAATGCACACTATCAGATGGAACGGTAGTACCCAATGGCTGGTTTGGTGATGGTGTCGGAGATAATTGGTGCAATACATGTTTTTGTGAAGGGGGAATGCTATCATGTACTGAGCTGTGGTGTGGTGACGAATTAGGAACATGTATAGATGATGATGGGAATGAATACTTTGATGGAGATATGCTTTGGGTCGATGAATGTACTTATTATGTGTGTGAAGACCTTACTAATGATTGGCCCTCTGGGAACGATCCAGTATGGTCAGGACCAATTACTATTGACGATTGTTTAGACTGTACAGTAGACCTAGATGAAGATGGCATATGTGAAGATGATTGTGGAGATGATATGCCTACTGTAATTTTTGACTGTGCATGCTCTTTTTTCAATCCTTATACATATACTGTATTTGAAACAACTATTAATGAAGAATATTGTGAAATATGGGAAGAATGTTATTGTGAATGCATCAATGATGTAAATGAAAATGGAATTTGTGACGAAGAGGAAGAGACCGGTGATGATTGTTGTATCAATCCTGAATGGATTAATCCATTTTCAATATGTCCTATGATTTGGCAACCTGTAATAGGATGTGATGGATTCATGTATGAAAATAGTTGTGAAGCAGAAGCATCAGGTGTGACAAGTTGGATAGATGATTCCACTGGAGAAGAAACAGTATTATCATGGGACTGTGAAACAACGGAATGTCTAGCTGTATTAGATCCTGCATGCATCTATATAACTGTATGGGATCCTGTTTGTGGTTGTGATGGTGTCACATATAGCAATTCTTCAGAGGCATTTTGTAATAATATTTTTGAATATACTACAGGTGAATGTGGAGAAAATGATGAAGGATGCTGGGATAATGAGGATTTTTATTGCATAGGCTGTGAAATTATAATAGATAATTGCAATTATTACGAATGCTTAGAAGGAAGTATATGGTCTGAATTAATAACAATACCAGACTGTGTTGTAGGTGAAATTATAGGGTGCACTGATGAAAACGCATGTAACTATATGCCGTCAGCCACTATTGAGGATGGTTCTTGTGTTTATGAAGGAGACCCTGAATGTGAGGATTGTGGAACAGTATTAAATTTCAATAATTATGGAGATAATGAATATTTTTCAGATACATATTATGCTCCTCCGGGACTAATAATCACAATTAATTTTAGTGGATCCACAGAATCATGCTGTGACCATGTGTATGTAAATGGAGTTGAATATGATGGAATACTAGATGGAGTGGTCATTGGTGATGAAGTCTTAGAAGTTGAATGGACAACTGATAGCAGCGTCAATTCAGCAAGTGGCTATGGATGGTCTGCAGAATTAATCTGTGAAGAAGCAATAGAAGGATGTACAGAACCATATGCCGAAAATTATAATCCTGATGCGAATACAGATGATGGATCATGTATATTAGATTGCACATACTTACTCACATATGATTCATATATTGATTTAAATTATGACAACTCTGTATCTAATTATTATTGCAACTACTATGTCTCAAACGGCACTTACACAATAGAACAGGCAGAAAGTTATGGTTATAACTGTGATTGCGTAATACTTGGCTGCACAGACCCAGAAGCATTAAATTATGATGAAGAAGCATTTATTAATGATTGCTCATGTATATATGAAGAAAATTGCACTTCTATTAGCGTAACAGGAGGATCATATCCAACAGAAGTATCATGGGAAATAGAAAATGAAAATGGAGATATTGTTTCAAGTGGTGGAGCACCATATTGTGACAACTTCTGCTTTGAAGATGGTTGTTATACTGTTAATATGAATGATTCGTACGGAGATGGATGGAATAATGCTGTCTTAAGTATAGGTGATTATGATTACACTTTTACTACAGGATACTCTGCCATAGCGCCATTTGGATATAATAACGATGATTGTATCATTGAAGGGTGTACAAATTCTTTAGCCGACAATTATAATGAAGAAGCAAACTATGATGATGGCTCTTGTGAATATGGGTGTGAGTATTTATTAACATATGAATCATACATGGAATTAAATTATGACAATTCAGTATCCAATTACTATTGTGCTTATTATTTTGAGTTAGGATATTATACAATAGAATATATGGAAGAAACATTAGGTTATAATTGTGACTGTGTATTAGTAGGCTGTACAGACCCAGAAGCAACAAATTATGATGAAGAAGCATTTTTAGATGATTGCTCTTGCATCTACGAAAATGATTGCCCTTCAATTTCTTTTAATACAACAGATTCAAGCCTAGGGTGGTCGATTAATGATATGGATGGAGAAACAGTATTGTCATATAATAATAGCGGACAAGAAATGGGTGGCTATTGTGGGAATTTCTGTTTTGAAGATGGATGTTACATCATCAATATGACTTCAACATGGGGAGGAGGATGGTACCAAACCACACTAGATATTGGAAATGAGTCCTTCACACTACTAAATGGTAGTGAAGGAATAGAAGCATTTGCCTATAACACAGAAATAAATTGTGAAATTGGCTGTACTGATCCTGACGCATCGAATTACAATGAAAATGCTATTCTAGATGATGGGTCATGTGTAGTTTTTGGTTGTACAATCACATCAGCATGCAACTACGATCCTGAAGCAACAGCATTTGATGGTAGTTGTTATTACTGTTATATGGATGATTGCAACACATATCCTATTGAGTCTTATGATTGTGAAGGAAATTGTGTAGATGAAGATCAAGATGGCATATGTGACAATGAAGAAATGATAGGATGTATGGATGAAAATGGATGCAATTATGACCCTAATGCAACGGAGGAAGGTGATTGTATTTATCCTGAACAGTATTATGATTGCGATGGAAACTGCATTAATGACATGGATACTGATTTAGTATGTAATGAAATGGATAATTGTCCAACCATATACAATCCTAATCAAGAAGACTTTAATAATGATGGGATTGGTGATGCCTGTGATGGAATTAGCCTGGACGAAGATAATAATTTTGAATGGCAAATATATCCAAATCCATTTTCAGAATATACCACTATTCAATTTACAAATCATACAAATAAAGAAGTACAAATTCAAATTATTAGCTTATCTGGGAAAATCATTTATAATACAAGTACAGTAACAAATGAGCATATTATTGCAAATAATTTTTCCGCTGGATATTATATTATCCAATTAAAATCTGATCAGACTGTATTGAGGGAAGTATTAATTGTTGAATAAAATAAAAGGGGAAGGATTTTATCCTTCCCCTTTATTTCGATAAATAAATAATTTTCTTTTCGATAAAAAAGTCTTCTTGAAAGAAATCACTAATTTGATACTGTAAAACCGGAAAGTGAATATTTGCTATTTCATCTTTCAAGTCACCACCTTTTAAACAAATTAAGCCATTTTGAAAATCATGGTTGTGTTCATCACATATTTTATCTTTTGTCCAACTAATTAATTTATCTAATCTAGCAACAGCTCTGACAAAAATAAAATGAAATTGATCATCTATATTCTCTGCTCTTTGGTTTAAAATAGTGACATTTTTTAATTTTAAATCTTTAACAATGTTAGCAACAACATCAGTTTTTTTAGTAATGGAATCTACTAAATAAAAATTAACATCTGGAAACATAATAGCAAGCGGTATCCCTGGAAAACCTCCTCCAGTACCAAGATCCATTATATTTGTGCCTAAATGAAAAGAAAACACTTTACAGATAGAAAGGGAATGTAAAACATGTCTTTCATAAAAATATTGAAAATCTTTTCTAGAAATAAGATTTACCTTTTGATTCCAAAAAGAATAAACATCAATTAATTGATAGATCTTTTCACGTTGATATTCGGATAAATCAAAATACTTATCTACTATAGTTTTATTCATTGGATTATTATTATTCTCAATAATAATGAAATTCTATTATATTTATGAAAATGAATGTTATGAAATTTAAAATTAAATCTAGAGACTCGCATTCAAAAGCAAGAACAGGTGAAGTTAAATTAGATAGAGGTATAATTAATACACCGATATTTATGCCTGTAGGAACACTAGGAACTGTACGGGGAGTTCATCAATCTGAACTTTTAAATGACATAAATTCAGAAATTATTCTAGGCAATACATATCACTTATACTTAAGGCCAAAATTAGAAGTAATTAAAAAAGCAAACGGTTTACACAACTTTATTAACTACCATAAACCTATTTTGACAGATAGTGGAGGATATCAAGTATACTCATTGTCAGAAAAGAGGAAGATCAATGAAGATGGTGTGCGTTTTCAATCTCATATAGATGGATCTTACCATTTTTTTAACCCAGAAAATGTCATAGATATTCAACGCGAAATTGGTGCAGATATCATTATGGCTTTTGATGAATGTACACCTTATCCTTGTGAATATAATTATGTAAAAAAATCCATGAATCTAACACATCGATGGCTAAAAAGATGTAAAAAAAGATTTAATGAAACAAAAGAACTATATAATTATAAACAAATACTATTACCAATCATACAAGGTGGCACATATAAAGATTTAAGAAAAATTTCGGCACAAGAAATAGCTTCACATGATTTTCCCGCAAATGCGATTGGAGGATTATCAGTAGGAGAACCTCATCAGGAAATGTATGAAATGACGGATGTGGTTACAGATATACTACCTGTCGAAAAACCACGTTATTTAATGGGGGTTGGGACACCTAGTAATTTGTTAGAAAATATATCACTAGGGATTGATATGTTTGACTGTGTTATGCCAACCAGAAATGCAAGAAATGGTTTATTATATACATTAAATGGCACAATTAACATAAAAAATAAAAAATGGGAAAAAGATTTTACCGCAATAGATGAAAATGGCACAACGCACGTAGACAATCAATATAGCAAAGCATATTTGAGACATTTAATGATGTCAAAAGAAATCTTAGGAAAACAAATTGCTAGTATTCATAACTTAGGATTTTATTTAAATCTAATGAAAATCACAAGAGAAAAAATTAATGATGGAACATTTTACGAATGGAAAGAAAAAATGACCAAACAATTAGATCAAAGGCTATAGATGAAGAAATTTGATTACTATATAATAAAACATTTTTTATATACATTCGGGCTAGCAATATCATTGATATTATCGATTGCCGTAATATTCGATTTTTCAGAGAAAATTGACAACTTTATAGACCATCAAGCACCTACAAATTTAATTGTTAGTGATTACTATATGAACTTTATAATTCACTATGGAGTTCTTTTTAGCGGATTAATCACATTTATTTCTGTGATTTTTTTCACATCAAGAATGAGTGAAAAAAATGAAATTATTGCACTTTACAATAATCAAATTAGTCCTGCACGGATTCTCATTCCTTATATGATTAGCGCATTATTTATTTTCTTTCCAAACATTTATTTTCAAAATTCATTTTTACCAAAAAAAAATGAATCTAGATTGGATTTTGAAAATAAATATATCAAAAACAAAGATGTATTTAGAGAAAAGAAATTACATAAACAAATTGATGAAAATACATTTATTTTTATCAATAATTATGATGTGAAAAATGAAAAAGGGTATAATTTTGATATTCAAAAATTTGACAAAAATAAAATACTAGAAAAAATATCAGGTACTAATATAATTTGGCAAAAAAAAGAGCAAAAATGGCTCATAAAAAATTTCACTAGCAAAAGGATTAATTCAAATAATCAAATTAATATTGAGAAAGGAAAACAGAAATTAATTGGATTAAATATAAATCCAACACAAATGTTCCAACAAAATAGATCTGTAAAATCTATGAATTTCCAAGAATTAAAACAATTTATTTTAAATGAAAAGAATAGAGGAAATGAATTTTTACCTATTTACCAAATTGAACAACATGAAAGATTTTCATATTCATTTTCTATTTTCATCTTCACAATCCTAGGTTTTTTAATCTCAAATAAAAAAAACAGAGGTGGATTAGGATACAAGCTGACAGCAGGAATTGCAATTTGTTTTTTATATATATTCCTTATGAAATTTGCCATAACATTTACGATTAATAGTAGTATCCCTGCATTTATTACTGTTTGGTCTCCAAATATATTGTTTCTAATACTTTCGTTAGCTTTATTCAAAAAATTAACTTGACAAAGAGCCTTTCCAAAACCAACAATTAGATCTTGCATGAATTCTTGGCTCATGGTCAAATATACCATAAATAGCAGACCCAGATCCAGTCATGCTCGCATAGAGAGCACCTTCGGAATACAAATAACTTTTAATTTTTTTTAATTCAGGATATATAGAAAATGTGACCTGCTCAAGATCATTAATTAAATCCCTTTTCCAAACAACATGATTAGGATTAAAGTCAAGTTGACCTCCTATATCTGCTTGTAATGTATATTTTTCAAAAACCTCCTTCGTCGAACAATGTATCTGAGGCTTAAAAACGACAATGTAATAATCTTTAAAAGAAAAACTAATAGGTTTTATAACATCTCCGATGCTAGACACTTTACTAAAACAATTAAAAATAAAAAATGGACAATCACTACCTAGAGTCATGGAGTAATCCAAAAGTTGTGATTGATTTAACTTTAAATCAAATAATTTATTTAATAAAATTAACATGAAAGTAGCATCCGAAGATCCACCTCCCATTCCAGCACCAAAAGGAATATTTTTATGTAAATGTATTTTTACAGGGCCTATTAAAAAATCCTTTTTTAATAAATTATAAGCTCTAATCACTAAGTCGTTTGTTATTTGATTAGCGTTTAATCCGGAATAAGTAATCTGAGTTTCTACTGTATTGTCAGGAACCAAATTTACCTCTAGTATATCAAAAATAGGTATTGGTAAAAAAAAAGAATCAATATTATGAAAATGATCTTTCCGTTTAGATAAAATTTTTAATCCTAAATTAATTTTTGCATTTGGATAACAAATCATAAAATATAAAATTAAATAACTAAATTAAGTTATTAATATTTTTAAGTAAAATATATATTTGCATATATATATCAAAAAATTATGGAATATTTAGATTTTGAATTACCTATTAAAGAGTTAATAGACCAACTAGAAAAAACAGTGGAAATTGGTAAAGAGACAAAATCCAATGTTAATGATTTAAAAAAGGAAATTACATTAAAAATAAAAGCCAAAAAAAAAGAAATATATACTAATCTCACACCATGGCAAATTGTTCAATTATCAAGACACCCAAATAGGCCTTATACACTAGATTATATAGAAAATCTTACTGAAAATAATTTTATAGAATTACATGGTGACAGAAATTTTAAAGATGATAAAGCCATGATTGGAGGCTGGGGTACAATTAATAATCAAACATTTATGTTAATTGGTCAGCAAAAAGGGAAAAACACAAAAAGTAGACAATATAGAAACTTTGGTATGGCTAACCCGGAAGGATATAGAAAAGCTCTTAGATTAATGAAAATGGCTGAAAAATTCAATAAACCCATTATCACATTTATAGATACTCCTGGTGCATACCCGGGATTAGAGGCTGAAGCTAGAGGACAAGGAGAAGCTATTGCGAGAAATATATATGAAATGATTCAACTAAAAGTTCCGATTTTATGTTGTATTATTGGCGAAGGAGCATCGGGTGGGGCATTAGGAATTGGTGTTGGAGATAAAATCATGATGCTAGAGAATACTTGGTATTCCGTCATTTCCCCAGAAAGTTGTTCTTCAATACTCTGGAGAAATTGGGATAATAAAGAATTGGCGGCGGAAGCACTAAAACTTACTCCAAAAGATATGTTGAAAAATAAATTAATTGATATCATTATAAAAGAACCTATTGGTGGAGCTCATAATAACCCACAACAAGTTTATGACAACATTAAATTAGAAATCCATCATCAAACTGAACAATTATTAAATACAAATCCTGAAAAAAGAATCCAACAGAGAATAAATAAATTTTCAAAAATGGGTATATATAGTGATTAATCCCCGATTATAAATTATATTTACAATACAAATATATTCATAGCATATTACGTAAGAATTCAACCCCTATTCAATTAAATTTTGCTTAATGTCAACAATTAGAAGAAATAGTAAAATACCCCCTCAAGCAATAGACTTCGAAGAAGCTGTATTAGGTGCAATCATGATTGATCAGAATGCAATAGCAGAAGTTGGTGATATATTATCATCTGAAGTTTTTTACAAAGATGCACACAAAGAGATCTATAAAGTGATCGAAAAACTATTTCAAGACGGACAGCCAATTGACACATTAATGATTTCAGAAAAACTGCAAAAAAAGAAAAAATTAAAGTTATGTGGTGGAGATCATTATCTCGCAGAGTTAACTCAAAAAGTTATTTCGTCAGCAAATATTGAATATCATGCACGGATTATCGTGCAAAAACATATTCAAAGAGAATTAATTACAACATGTAGTAATATCATTAATGATGCTTTTGACGAATCTACCGATGCTATCGAACTATTAGATGCAGTTGAAAGTCAAATATTTGCAATAAGTGAAGGGAATATAAAAAAGAAATACTTAACCGCAAGTAAATTAATCCAAAACGCTATTAAAGAGATTGAACGAATTGGCAATTTAAAAGAAGGTTTAAGTGGCATTGCATCTGGTTTTGACGAAATTGACAATGTTACAAGTGGATGGCAAAAATCAGAGCTTATTATTATTGCAGCTAGACCAGGTATGGGAAAAACTGCATTTGTGTTATCAATGGCTAGGAATATAGCAGTAGATAATAAAATACCTGTTGCCGTTTTTTCACTAGAAATGTCATCACTACAACTTATAACTAGACTAATTACAGCAGAAACCGGATTAAATCAACAAAAATTACGAACCGGTGATTTAGATAAATGGGAATGGGAGATATTACATAATAAAATCAAAAATATTGAAAAGGCTGATATTTATATTGATGATACACCAGCATTATCTGTATTTGACTTAAGAGCTAAATGTAGAAGACTGCAAAGTGAACATGGTATACAAATTATAATTGTAGATTATTTACAATTAATGATCACTAGAGATCATAGAGGAAATAGAGAACAAGAAATATCACATATTTCAAGATCCTTAAAAGGAATTGCAAAAGAACTAGGCGTTCCCGTGATTGCTTTATCACAACTAAGTCGTGCTGTAGAAACTAGAGGAGGAACCGATAAAAGACCTGTATTATCTGACTTAAGAGAATCCGGTGCAATTGAACAAGATGCAGATATAGTATCATTTATATATAGACCGGAATACTATGGAATCACTGAGTGGGATCTAACACCAACTGGACCAACTGAAGGAGAAGCTGAATTTCTTATTGCAAAACATCGAAATGGACCCACTCATAGAGCACGATTAAGATTTGAATCTAAGCTAATTAAATTTAGCAATCTAGATGATGAATTATATTCAACACAATATAATTCGAAAATTAATAGTGACACCCCGTTTTCATCTGATGATGAAATATCTGATAAAGGATCGAATGTATAATCTATTAAAAATACTGACTTTTTTTATTATTAGTAATTTGTCTTTTGGGCAAAGCATTTTAATACAGATGGATGAAAGTCAAAAAAATCACTTAAAAGCATATGGATTAGCATATTTTGTTTTGGAGAATAAACTAGAAGTCAATTGGCTACTCAATTATAAAGGAGGCAGTTTTATGTTTCCTTTTCTAGAAGCATTAGAAAAAGAATGTATATATCGTGGCATATCATACATTAAGATATCATCCGAGGAAAAAAATACGATTCTCCATGAAATAGCAAATCCTCAAAACAATTATGACATCATTAAATTAGAAAAAGCTCCTAAAATAGCAGTTTATTCCCCTAAAAATAAACAACCATGGGATGATGCTGTAACATTGGTATTAGAATACGCAGAGATAACCTATGATGTTATTTATGATGATGAAATACTAAATAACTTATTGCCATTATATGATTGGTTACACCTACATCATGAAGATTTTACAGGTCAATATGGTAAGTTCTATAGATCTTTTAAAAATGCACCCTGGTATATAGAGCAAAAAACACTATTTGAAAAAGAAGCTCATGAACAAGGTTTCCAAAAAGTTTCAAAACAAAAATTAAGTGTAGTAAAAAAAATTCAAGAATATACAGCCGGTGGAGGCTTTCTATTTGCCATGTGTTCTGCAACAGACACATACGATATTGCACTCTCAGCAGAAAATACTGACATCTGTGAATATATGTTTGATGGCGATCCGATTGAAGAAAATGCAGAAAAAAAGTTAATTTTTTCTGAAACTTTTGCGTTTGAAAATTTTGATATTATCAAAAATCCAAATATATATGAATACTCCAATATAGATGTAACCCAAACTAGAAAAATTGAAGAAGAAAATGATTTTTTTACATTATTTGAGTTTTCAGCAAAATGGGACCCTGTACCAACAATGCTCTGTCAAAATCACACAAATATTATCAAAGGATTTATTGGGCAAACAACAGCGTTTAATAAAGATCTCATTAAAGCTAATGTCTTAATTATGGGAGAAAACAAATCCCTAAATGAAGCTAGATATATCCATGGGGAATTCGGAAAGGGAACATGGACATTTTATGGAGGACATGATCCTGAAGATTATAAACATCGAATCGGAGATCCAAAAACAGAATTAGCATTATACCCAAATTCTCCAGGCTATCGATTGATTTTAAATAATATCCTCTTTCCTGCTGCAAAAAAGAAAAAAAGAAAAACTTAATTTAAAAATTGCCATTTTATAGATAGCTGAACAGTCTGTGGTGGTATAGGATAATTATTTATTAAAAAATTATTTTCTAAAAACAAACTACTAATATTTCTAAAAACTAATCCAAAAGAAAAATCAGCCTTCTCTATAGCAAATGATAATGAACCCAGAGGAATCAAACCATTTTTTTGATTTATTTGTCTATAAAATAAATCTGTTAAAGGAAAGTATGAGTTTATATAGTATTTTGAAAAAATATTAAAGGTGAAAGAACTTAAAAATGAAATATCTTTTAATAGTAAAGATTTATATTCTATTTTTTGTTGAAATAAAAAACTAGGAACAGATAAAACAGTATTATCAGATTGTTGAAAACAAAAACTACTTTTTAAGAACATTTTTTTGAAGTGCCAATCTTTATTTAGGATCAAATTAAAATAGAGCAACTTTTCTTCTAATTGAACAGGAGATACTAATTCATTAAAATATAAATAATTAGAATACTGATTTAAAGACGATGAAATAAGAATCTTTGATTTATTAAAATATGAATTAAAAAACATTGAAATAGTTCCCAATGAATTAAACTCATTCCAATTAAAAGAATATGAAGTATTGTAATGTTCAGTAAAAAAATTTGGCTTTTTTGAGTTTAAAATAATTTTTAAATTATGAGTAGATTTTTTTAAATTTTTATAAACATCGAAATCTAGAATATAATTATTCTTATTATAGCCTATTGGACAAAAATTAACGTTAAAATTTATATTTTTATCTTTTTTAAATAATTCAGAACTTGAAATAGAGATATCTAGATCTCCTATATTATTTACTACTAGATTATCTGCATTATAATAATTATGATTGATTGTAAAACTTACATTTTCATTCAAAAGAGACAAAGTATTGAGGACTCTGGTAAAATAGCTAGTTAAACTATAATCTGAAACAATTGAATAGTATAGTGGGGTCAAAGAATAATAGAATGATGTTGGATCTGAATCAATAAAATATCTTTCAAAAAAATTAATAAAAATACCATATCTCAATTTTAGTTTATTATGTATTTGGTAATGATGATTTAACTTTAATTCTCTGTTTTTTAAAATGCTTTGAGCTGTTAGATACGGTTGCATTAAATCTAAAGATACCAATGAGTCATAGATAACACCACCATTTTGATTATAAGTTGCATTATTTGATAAAAAAGAAAAAAACAAAGAATAATCTGTCTTTTTATTAATGTAGTGTAGAGACAAAAACAAAGAACTATATTTATTCTGTTGATGTTGAAGAAAACCTTCAGAACTTAAATTATCATATGAAAATTTTAATTTAACATTCTTACCAATCGGTCTTGTTAAAAATGTTTTTAATACACCGCCTGCATTATATGCACTTTGATAAAAAATATGACTATAAATGGAGTCTGATTCAATTAAATGGTCTTTTTTATCATAATCTACAAACCTAACTTTTTGACTATAATGAGAAAGGGAAAAATTATTATTTTGTAAGGGTAGGACCAAAAATAAGATAGGGTCTCCTATATTACTTATTTCAAGATTAAAAGTGTTTATAATATTCAAATCAAACACATCTAAACTATCTGATTCAAATAATTGTTTCGAAAAACCTAAAGAAAAAGTAAATACAAAAATTAAGAAACACCTCATTGTAATTAAATATAAAAAAAAAGCCCCAACTTACAAGTTGGGGCTGAAGGTTGGCGACGACATACTCTCCCAGTTTTACCTAGTACCATCTGCGCTAACAGGCTTAACTTCTCTGTTCGATATGG
>PBKX01000021.1 GCA_002722215.1 Flavobacteriales bacterium
AGCTACAACTACAGGTAGATTTGAATATCTTATCATCATCGATGTATTCTGGAATGTTTCAATAGCTAAGTTTAATTTTGCCCATTCTTGTTCTACAATTAGTGTGAAAATCATACTTATATCAGCACCTGCTGAAAAATGTTCTCCTTGATTCCCAATAACAATGCCTCTAAAATCTTTTTCTCCTATTTCTATCCCCTTGTGCATTCCTTCAATTACATCTTGTCCAATACTATTTAATTTAGTATGGAATTCGATATTTAATACATTGTCGCCAATATCCAATACAGATACTCCGTTGTTTTTCCAGATTACTGACTTAGGTTTTAAGTTATCTAGTATTATAAATTTATTTAAGACAGGAATTGTCTTGGATTTAGTTTTCTTTATGTCATAATAAGCTTTCTCGCCGTCTTTTATGCTGTAAAAATTGTCAATAGTATTTAAATTATTAATCCAATCAGGTTTTTTAAGTTGCTCTTTTTCTATTAAATCTATTCCCTCCTTAATTCCAATAGCATCCCACATTTCAAATGGTCCCATTTTCCAACCAAAACCAGCACACATAGCAGCATCTATTTTATAAATTTCATCTGATATCTCTGGAATACGATGTGATACATAGGCAAACATAAAGGCAAACATTTTTTTATAAAATATCGTTGCTTTATCCTCACCTTTAATTAACTCGGGTAATCTTTTTTTTAGGTTATTTATTTTTTTCGCTTTTTGAATAGTTTCAAATTTCGTTTTTCGTTTTTCTTGATATTCTAGCGTCGTGAGATTTAGAGATAGTATTTTTCTATTTCCTTTAGCATCTCTATCTTTTTTATAAAACCCTTGTTTTGTTTTGTCTCCTAGCCAGTTTTTATCTAGCATTTTTTTAATAAAGGAAGGTAAATTGAAAATTGCTCTTTGTTCATCGTTGATGCAGTTGTCATATACTCCTTTTGCTACACTATTTAATGTGTCTAATCCAACTAAATCAGATGTTCTAAAAGTAGCTGACTTTGGCCTCCCAATAATTGGACCTGTTAGAGCATCAATTTCCTCTATAGACATTTTTAAATCTTCACTGATTTTAAATAAAGCAGCTATACCAGCAATGCCTATTCTATTTGCTATAAATGCGGGTGTGTCTTTACATAATACTGTTGTTTTTCCTAAGAATTTTTCTCCGTAACTCATTAGAAATGAGATTAGTTCTGGATTTGTTTTTTTTGATGGGATGATTTCTAATAATTTTAAATATCTAGGTGGGTTAAAGAAATGTGTTCCACAAAAATATTGACAAAAATCATCTGTTCTACCTTCAATCATTGTATTTATAGGGATGCCAGATGTATTTGAACTAATTATTGTGCCAGGACTTCTATATTTTTCTATATCACTAAATAATTGTTTTTTGATTTCTAGATTTTCAACAATTACTTCAATAATCCAATCTGCTTCATTTATTTTTGATATATCATCACTTAAATTTCCTGTTTTGATTCTAGTTGAAAAAGATTTTGAATATATTGGTGATGGCTTTGATTTTAATGTACTTTGTAAAGAGTCATTGACAATTTTATTTCTATTGTTGTCAGGACCTTCAGATACAATATCTAACAATAAAACTTCCACGCCTATATTGGCGAAATGACAGGCAATTCTAGATCCCATAATTCCGGATCCAATTACTGCTATTTTATTAATTTTTTGCATCATTTGTCTAATTATTTTTCTTTGTAAATTTTGTCAGATAAGTCTTTATATTTCAGTAATATATTCTTCCTTCTTAATTTCATTGTCGCAGTTAATTCCCCCCCATCTACAGACCAAGGTTCTGCTATTAATTCAAATTTTTTTACTCTTTCATATGGACTAAAAAAACTATTATAATACTCAACCTCTTTGGTATATTTTTCTAACACATCTCTATTTTCGAGAACTTCTTTCATATTTGAAAAAACAATATTGTGTTTTTGGCACCAAAACTTTAATCCATCTTCTGCAGGCATGATAAAGGCAGCTGCATGTTTTTCTCCTTCACCAATCACCATAATTTGTTCAATTAATCTAGATTCTTTAAATCGATTTTCCATTACTTGCGGAGCAATATATTTTCCTCCAGAAGTTTTAAATATTTCTTTTTTTCTATCTGTAATTTTTAAATATTTCCCTTTTATTAAACGCCCGATATCTCCAGTGTGAAACCATCCATCCTGATCGATGACTTTTTTTGTTTCCTCAGGTTTATTATAATATCCCATCATTACATTGGGCCCTTTAATTGTGATTTCCCCTTCTCCTTCCTTCATGCCATCTTCATGGACAAGCTTCAATTCAACGCCAGGAATCACTGTGCCAACAGTTCCATAGTGAGCATCTTTTGTGTGCGCTAAATTTACTGCTATCACTGGCGAGGTTTCAGAGAGTCCATATCCCTCTAGTATTGGCATTTGAGCTGCAGTAAAAATTCTCGCAATCCTTTCTTGTAAGGCAGAAGCTCCAGAGACAATAAACCGAATTCTTCCCCCTACAGCTTCTCTCCATTTTTTAAATATAATTTTATTAGCTATATTCAATTGAAATTCATACCAAAAACCATTCTCTTTATTATATTCATGTTTTAATCCTAATTCTACTGCCCAGAAGAATAATTTTTTCTTTAATCCAGTTAATTCAGATCCTTTGGCTAATATTTTGTCATAAACTTTTTCTAATAATCTTGGCACCGTTGGCATAATTGTTGGCTGAATTTCTTTTAAGTCTTCCCCTAACGTCTCTAAACTTTGAGCATAATAAATAGATACACCTTTAAACATATAAAAGTATTCGATCATTCTTTCAAAAACATGACAAAGTGGTAAAAAGCTTATTGCTCTATCATCAATACCTATTGGTAATTTTTCTTTTAATGTAGTTATTTGACTTATTACATTTGCATGATTTAGCATTACACCTTTTGGCTTACCAGTTGTTCCAGAGGTGTAAATTAATGTAAATAAATCTTCTGGAAGAATTGTGCTTTGTATTTGTTGCATCATTTCCTTTTTAGGATTAACGACACCTTTTTCTATGATGTTGAGCCAATTTTGAACACCTTCTATCTCATCAAAAGAAATAATATGCTCTAGACCTTCTATTTCATCATCCAAACCTTTTATGTTGTTATATATATCTTCAGATCCTATAAATACTATTTTTGCACTACAATCATTGATAATGTATTTATATTCTTCCCTAGTAATATTAGGGTATATGGGTGCATTTACAGCTCCAATTTTATTAATGCCCATATCAACTAAACTCCATTCCGGTCTATTTAATGATATGATACAAATTTTATCATTTTTGACCACACCCATGTTTAATAATCCATAGGCAATATTATTGGTTGTTTGAATATATTCGTCTGTACTATACCTTCTCATCACACCATTTCTTTTTGTTGCTATCATATCATTTTTGGGGAATAGTCGATGATATCTTTCGGCTAATTCGAATAATTTTATCGTTTCCATGATTCAGGGGGATTATTTATTATTCTTTCAATCTAATAAAAATATTGTAAATATCAATGGTTATTAACAACTGTTTAAATTACTTCAAAATATTTCTCTTTTTCATTATATTTAAGAAACTATTAATTAATTATTTTTAACTCAAAATCAAATTTAACACTGCATGTCAGAAAATAATCTAACAACCGTACAAGATGCTATTGATATGGGGCTTCTTTCAGAAGAGTATAATGAAATATGTAAAATTCTAGATCGCCCTCCTAACTATACAGAGTTAAGTATATTCTCTGTAATGTGGTCAGAGCATTGTTCTTATAAAAATTCGATTCTATGGCTGAAGAAGCTTCCTAAGTCAGCACCTCATATGTTAGTTGAAGCTGGTGAGGAAAATGCGGGTTTAGTAGACATTGGTGATGGTTTGGCTTGTGCATTTAAGATTGAATCGCATAATCATCCGTCTGCACTTGAACCATATCAAGGTGCTGCCACCGGCGTCGGGGGCATTAATAGAGATATTTTTACTATGGGTGCCCGACCCATTGCGCAATTAAACTCACTTCGATTTGGAGATATTAATTTAAGTCGAACTCAGTGGCTAGTTAAAGGTGTAGTTAAAGGTATTGGGGATTATGGTAATTCATTTGGCATACCTACTGTTGGAGGAGAAACTTTTTTTGATAAAAGTTACAACACTAATCCTTTGGTAAATGCTTTTTCTGCTGGTATTATGGAAAAAGGCAAGATGATTTCAGCTACAGCATCTGGGCCAGGAAACCCTGTATTTATTGTAGGCTCTTCAACTGGAAAAGATGGAATTAATGGTGCAGCTTTTGCCTCTAAGGACTTAACGGAAGATTCTGTCAATGATATCCCTTCTGTGCAGGTTGGGGATCCCTTTCAAGAAAAACTTTTACTGGAGGCTACTATGGAGCTCGCTAAAACTGATGTCTTAGTTGGTATGCAAGATATGGGGGCCGCAGGTATTATTTGTTCTACCTCTGAGATGAGTAGTGCTGGTCAATGTGGTATGATCATTAATTTAGATAAAGTGCCTGTCAGACAACAAATGAAGCCTTTTGAAATTCTTTTATCTGAATCACAAGAAAGAATGTTGTTAGTTATTAAAAAGGGGAGAGAGTCTGTTGCAAAAAATATATTTAAAAAATGGGATCTAAATTGCGAGAAAATAGGTGAGGTCACAGATGATAAAGTATTAAAATTTTATTTTCAGAATAAGTGTATAGCAAGTGTTCCTGCAGAATCTCTTGTGCTTGGGGGAGGGGCTCCTGTTTATGAGCGGGAATACATAGAGCCAGATTATTATTCTAGATATAAGAAATTTACTATCTCTTCTGTCTTGCCTCCCGAAAATATTGTTGATGTTGCTATGAAAATGATTCAACTGCCTAATATTGCATCTAAACGGTGGATTTACGAGCAATATGATTCCATGGTTGGAACGGTTAATATGACTTCTAATTGTTCTTCAGATGCATCTATTGTTAATATAAAAGGCACAAACAAAGCATTAGCATTGACGGTTGACTGTAATGCAAGATACGTTAAGGCTGATCCAAAAATTGGGTGTGCTATAGCTGTTAGTGAAGCTGCTAGAAATATCGTTTGTTCCGGTGGGAAGCCCTTAGCAATTACTAATTGTTTAAATTTTGGTAATCCATATGATCCGGCTGTATATTGGCAATTTGTCAATTCAATAATGGGCATGAAATTAGCTTGTGAAGCACTCAACACTCCTGTTACTGGGGGTAACGTAAGCTTTTATAATCAAACGGTGCTAAAAGATTCTGTTGAGCCTTGTTTTCCTACCCCTACCATTGGTATGATTGGCATATTGGAGAACAAAGATAGTATGATGACTCTTGATTTTAAAACGGAAGGAAATTTAATTTATTTACTAGGAGATTGTTATGATGACATATCATCTTCGGAATATCTTGCAAATTATTTGAATATAGAAGAAAGTTCAACACCTTTTTTTGATATTCAAAAAGAGTTAAACTTACAAAGTGTATTATTTGAATTAATACAAAACATGGAAATTGAATCTATGCATGATATATCAGATGGTGGCCTTTATGTTAATTTGATTGAAAGTGCTATGATTAATAATTTGGGGTTTGATATTTTCACTAATCATGATTTTCGTCAAGATGCCTATCTTTTTGGAGAGTCTCAAAGCAGAGCAGTAGTAACAATCAATCATGACCATAAAAAAAAGTTTGAAAAATACTTAAAGAATAAAATCTCATTTACTTTTTTAGGAGAAGTAACTAGTGGTAAAGTAATTATTGATGATTTAGATTTCGGTAATATTTCTACTATAAAAGAATTATATATGTCAGCCATCGAAAAGACAATAGCATCATAAATTTATAATTTTGTCAATTTTAGATACAAAAATTGAGTTTCTTAAAGGGGTGGGCCCTAAACGTGCTTTGCTCCTTAATAAAGAATTGAGTATTTTTTCTTTTTCAGATTTACTAAATTATTTTCCGTATAGATATGTTGACCGCAGTAAATTTTACAAAATTCATCAAATTTCAGGTTTTGATGTAGATGTTCAAGTCATAGGCTTTGTAAGAAAAAAGCACATGATAGGTACTGGTAGAAAAAAACGTTTGATCATTAGTTTTTTCGATGACACAGGGTCTGTAGATTTAGTCTTCTTTAAAAGAATTCCATGGATTGACAAGTCCATTCAGATTAACAAGGAGTATTTAATTTTTGGTAAACCCAATCACTATGCTAATCGATTATCCTTCGTTCACCCCGAAATAGAATTATTAGATGAATCTGTTAAAAGTCGACAATATACTTTATACCCGGTTTATCATTCTACAGAAAAGCTTAGTTCTTCTGGGCTGCATAGTAAAGGGCTATCTAAACTTGTCTTTTTATTGCTAGATATTGTCAATGATAATATTGTGGAAAATCTATCTGTCAATTTACTAGATAAATATCATTTTTTAGATCGAGTGAGTGCATTTAGAATAATTCACTTTCCCTCTAATATAAAATCTTTAAATCAAGCTATTTATAGATTTAAGTTTGAAGAGCTTTTTTTTCTTCAACTTGCTATTCTGACACAGAAAAAAATGAGACAGAAAAAGCATAAATCTTATATTTTTAATAAGGTTGGTCCGAAGTTTAATATTTTTTATCATCAGCATATAGGATTTGAGTTGACAAATTCTCAAAAACGTGTCATGCAAGAAATACGATTAGACATGTCTACGGGATTTCAAATGAATCGTTTGTTACAGGGAGATGTGGGTTCAGGAAAAACAATTATTGCTATTATGACTATTTTGTTAGCGTATGATAATGGCTTCCAATCTTGTTTAATGGTTCCAACAGAGATATTAGCGAATCAACATTTTAATAGTATTATAAAATTTGCTAAAGATATAGATTTGAATATTGCACTTTTAACAGGTAAAACTAAATCAAGTCTTAAAAAACAGATATTAGTAAATTTGAAAAATCATTCAATTGATTTAGTAATAGGAACCCATGCATTGATTGAAGACCATGTTGGTTTTTCAAATTTAGGTTTAGTCATTATTGATGAGCAACATAAATTTGGTGTTTCTCAAAGAGCAAGATTATGGTCAAATAAAGAAATATTGCCCCATGTTTTAGTGATGACCGCTACACCAATTCCAAGAAGTTTAGCAATGACAGCATATGGGGATTTAGATGTCTCTGTTATTAATGAATTACCTCCTAATCGTCAAAAAATACTCACAAAACATTATTATGATAGTGAGATTAATAAAGTTTTTCATTTTATGTACAAAGAGCTCAGGAAGAATAAACAGGTTTACATCGTATATCCTTTAATTGAAGAAAGTAAAGTGTTGGATTATAAGAATCTTAATGCAGGTTATGAAAATATCAAAGCAATTTTTCATAAAAAAGGATACCGTATTTCAATGATACATGGACGACTTAGTAAAGATGATAAATCGATAGAAATGAATAAGTTTCTTAATAAAGAAACTCATATACTAGTTGCTACTACGGTCATTGAGGTTGGCGTGAATGTGCCGAATGCGACGATCATGATTATTCAGAATGCTGAAAAATTTGGACTCTCACAATTGCATCAGCTACGTGGTCGTGTGGGGCGTGGTTCAGATAGAGGTTATTGTTTTCTTGTAACCTCTAATAAATTAACGAATGATGCTAAGATTCGATTAAAGGCCATGGTTGATTCTTCTGATGGATTTAAAATTGCNGAAATAGATTTAAATTTAAGAGGTCCAGGTGATATATTAGGGACTCGTCAAAGTGGTTTGNTCAATTTAAAAATTGCTAATTTAGTTAATGATTATAATATACTAAATTGTGCTAGAGAAGAAGCTCAAAATTTATTATTGGATGATTTTTCTATTTCCCATAATACTAATTTGCCAATAAGAAATTTTTTCCTTAANTACCATTCTAAGTTATTGAAATGGGGTTCAGTATCTTGACATAATAATTATTATAGCATAAAAGATCTATCTATTTTAGAGATTTATTACATTTACNATATCTAAATTTTATAATATGAAAGTTTCCTATAATTGGTTGAACAGGTATTTGAAAATGCCAGTTGATTTACATGATGTTGTTGATGCATTAACTTCGATTGGGCTAGAAGTAGAGGGTGTGTCTGAAATATTTTCTGCTTTTGATCATTTAATTATTGGAAAAGTCATAGACTGTTATNCACATCCTAATGCAGATAGATTAAAGGTGACCAAAGTTGATATAGGCGGAGGTGTAAAACAGATTGTATGTGGCGCTAGTAATGTTAAGAAAGATCAATTAGTGGTAGTGGTGTTAGATGGTAATGAATTGGTCACTAAAAAAGGAGAAAAATTTAAAATTAAAAAAACTAAAATTCGAGGAGAAATCTCAGAAGGAATGATTTGTGCAGAGGATGAAATTGGTTTGGGAGATAATCATGATGGTATTATTGAAGTCATGGGGGATCTNAAAATTGGATCCATGGCTTCAGATTATTTTGATATTAAAAAGGACTATGTTCTCGAGATAGGTTTAACNCCCAATAGAACGGATGCTTTTTCTCATATCGGTGTATGTAAAGATTTATATGCCTATTTTCTACANAGAGGTTATGATCTAAAATTAGACATTCCATCTATTGATAAATATGAACCTCGATCAGCGTTAAACAAAGGTGTGAAAGTGCAAGTTNTAAATAAGTGTCAGAAATATCAAGGTATTTGCATTGAAAATATATCTGTTCAGCCATCTCCTGATTGGTTGAAAAATAAATTAATTGCTATTGGCCTAAAGCCCATTAATAATGTAGTTGATNTCACAAATTTTGTATTACATGAAACTGGAAATCCTTTACATGCATTTGATTATGATAAAATATTAGGTTCTGATATTATAGTNCGTCATGCTGAAAAGNNTGAGCAATTTAAAACATTGGATAATGAGTTAATCACACTTAACTCAGAAGATCTGGTTATATCAGATGCTGANAANCCACTTTGTTTGGCAGGTGTAATTGGTGGATTGAATTCAGGAATTAGCNATGAAACTAAAAATATATTTTTAGAAAGTGCATTTTTTTCACCGANTTCTGTAAGAAAAACAGCTAAAAGATATAATATTAGTTCAGANGCTTCCTATAGATTTGANCGAGGTNTTGACTTTGATAATTGTGAATATGCGTTAAAACGAGCTGTATCATTNATTCAGCAAATTTGTGGNGGGACTATTGGTCAAGAATGTAAATTTGACACTGAAACATTAGCTCGTAAANAAATTTCTTTTTCTTTTTCATCTTGTGCTAAAATTTTAGGTCATGATATTTCAAATAATACTATTTCTGAAATACTTATCAATCTTGGATTTGATATTTTATCTATTGATAGTCATGGGTGTCAGTTGTCTGTTCCTAGCTTCAGAGCAGATGTTTGTAGAGAAGTTGATGTTATTGAAGAAGTGTTGCGAATTTATGGTTATGATAATTTGCCTGCATCAAAATATATGCAATTTGAACCTTTGTTAGNTGTAAGTANTNCGAAGCATACTCTTATAAATACATTGTCTAAGTTGTTNTCATTAAATGGATTTTTTGAAATGAAAAATAATTCATTAGTGAAAGAAGAAGATGCTGCTTTATTTAATGTTTCAGGATATACTCCTGTCAAATTGTTNAATCCACTAAGTAANGANTTAGGGGTTATGAGGACTGACATGTTTGTCTCTGGATTAGGGACATTGAAACATAACTTAAATCGGCAAATGTATAATTTAAAATTTTTTGAGTTTGGTAAAACTTACCATTTAATTAATGNTAAGTATTTTGAAGAGAATAAATTGACAATATTTACTTGTGGTATATTTNAAGGTTCTAGCTGGGGCGAAGTGTCTAGAGATGCNGATTTATTTCTTATGAAAGGTGTNTTGTATAAATTATTAGACAAATGNTCTATAGATGTAAGTTCTTTTGATGTAAANAAAATAAANATGGAATATAGTGATTTTGGACTATCATACTTTTCAAAAAAGCCATTGAAAGACNGTTNATCAGAAAAATCTGTTATAGAAATTGGCACATTTTCACGTACGANATTAAAAAAATGGGGCATTAAAAAACCTGTTTATTATATTGATATCTCTTTAGACTTGTTAATNCCTCTTATTAATGAGCAAAATATTAAATATCAACCTGTTTCTAAGTTCCCTTCGATTAAAAGAGATCTGTCATTANTGATGGATAAAACTATTTCGTATTCAGATATAGAATCNAGNATTAAGCATATTNCTAATAACTGCTTANAAGATGTNTTTCTCTTTGATGTTTATGAAGGAAATAAAATTCAGCACAATGAAAAATCTTACGCCATTTCATTTCTATTTAGGGATAACCTAAGGACATTGGAAGATGTAGAAGTGGATAAAGAAATGTTTAAAATATTTAAGCATTTAGAGATGGAGTATAATGTGTCTTTAAGAGATGGCAAATTAAAAGAGTATTAGTTTAATGATAGATTTTAACATCCTCTTTCGTAATTGTTTCACTAGATAAAATAATTAATCTCTCTATTACATTTCTTAATTCTCGAATATTCCCGGGCCATTCATAATCCATTAATAGCTTCACNGCATCTTTTTCAATCTTTTTACTAGCAATCCCATTTTCATGACAAATTAGATCTATAAAATGATTAATTAATGTAGGTATGTCATCTTTTCTTTCTCTTAAGCTGGGCACTGTAATCGGAATAACACTTAGTCTGTGTAGAAGATCTTCTCGAAAATTATTTTCTCGTATTTCAGATTTTAAATCTTTATTTGTGGCTGCTATTATTCTAACATTAATTTCGATTTCTTTCTCTCCTCCAACTCTTATGATTTTNTTTTCTTGCAGTGCTCTTAATACTTTTGCTTGTGCAGATAGACTCATATCTCCAATTTCATCTAAAAACAATGTGCCTTGATCTGCAAGCTCAAATTTNCCTTTTTTTTGTTTGTGAGCAGATGTAAAAGATCCTTTTTCATGCCCAAATAATTCACTTTCTATCAATTCTGATGGTATGGCCGCACAATTTACTTCAATCATTGGAATTTTATGCCGTTTGCTTTTTTGATGTATTGCATGTGCTACGAGTTCTTTACCTGTCCCATTTTCNCCTGTAATTAATACTCTCGCATCCGTATNAGCTATTTTNTCGATGATTGCTTTTACCTTTTTGATTTTATCTGAATCTCCAATCATCTGATATTTNGAGTTNATTTTCTTTCTTAATATTTTATTCTCGGTTTTTAAATTTTTTGTATTAAGAGCATTGCGTATTGTAGTTAATAATCGATTTAAGTCAGGAGGTTTTGATATATAGTCAAATGCTCCNTTTTTTATGCATTCTACTGCTGTATTAACATCACCATGTCCTGATATCATTACAAAAGGNACATCAATTCCATTTTCAANATTTTTTTGCAANACTTCAACTCCNTCTATTTTTGGCATTTTTATATCGCATATAACAAGATCATAATTATGTTTTGANAGCATGGTTAAGCCCANTTCGCCATCTGCTGCCTCATCAATAATAAATTNTTTGTTCTCATCGAATAAGATNTTTTTTAAAACATTTCTAATCGCAATTTCATCTTCTATAATCAGTATTCGTGTCATGNAATAGCATTATTGGTTAAACATTTCTTTTACTTTTTCAAAAAAAGATTTTTCATTTTTTGGTTTTGGACTAAATTCANTTGATTTTTCNTGTTTTTTGAAAAAATTTTCTTGTTCTTTTGTTAATTTATTTGGAGTCCAAATATTAATATGCACTAATAANTCTCCTTTTCTACTAGATTCAATACTCGGTATTCCTTTGGATTTTAATCTTAATACTTTTCCGCTTTGAATACCACTAGCAATAGTTATTTTAGCTTTGCCTGTCACTGTAGGTATTTCGATATTGCAACCTAAAATTGCCTGAGGCATACTAATATATAAGTCATAATGTAGGTTGATCCCTTCTCGAATTAATTTAGTGTGGGGTTCTTCCTCTATCAAAACCAATAAATCGCCTGGTATGCCATTGTATGGAGCATGATTTCCTTTTCCTTTAATTTTTAATTGCATCCCCTCAGCAACACCTGCTGGAATATTGATGTCTGTTAGTTCTTCTTGTTGAATCATTCCATTTGCGTCAGAATGACTAGGCCTATTTGTAATTGTTTTGCCACTGCCTTGACAATGGGAACAGGTTGTGGTAGTTTGCATTTGACCAAGAATAGTATTTGCAATTTTAGTCATACTACCGGTTCCTTGACACATATTGCATGTCCCATAAGTTGTGTTTTCGGCCGGGCATAAGCGTTTTATTTTTATTTTTTTTGTAACACCTTCCGTGATTTCTTTTAATTTTAATCTAATGCGAATTCTTAAATTAGTTCCTTTTATCACTCTATTTTGAGATGATCTAAATCCTCCTCCAAAACCACTGAAAATATCTCCAAATTGATCAAAAATATCTTCCATGTTCATGTTCCCACCAAAACCTCTTGCCCCAGACATTCCCTGGTGTCCGAATTGGTCGTATCTAGATTTTTTATCAGAGTTGCTTAGAACCTCATATGCTTCGGCGGCTTCTTTAAATTTATTTTCTGCCTCATTGTTACCCGGGTTTCTATCAGGATGATATTTGATAGCTAATTTTCTATATGCTTGTTTAATCTCTTTGTCAGTTGCATTTCTCGAAACGCCAAGCACATCGTAGTAGTCTCTTTTACTCATTTGCCAATTATTACTTTTGGATACCTTATAATTTTGTCAGATAGCATATATCCTGCTTCTACCTGTTCAATAATTTTGCCTTTTTTCTTTTTGTCTTTTACCGGCATACTGCTTATAGCTTCATGTTTTTCCAAATCAAAGGTTTCATTTTTTTCTAAAATTATTTTTTTCACATTATGTTTTGATAAAATATCTATCATTTTTTGACCAATCAAGATATAGCCTTGAGTATCCTCTTGTTTAGTGTTATTTGCTCGTTCAAAATCATCCATAATCGGCAAAATAGAATTAATCATATTTTCTTTTGCGTATTTAGCAAAATCCTCTTTCTCTTTACTAGTTCTTTTTTTATAATTTTCGAATTCAGCTACTAGTCTTAGATATTTTTCTTTTAACTCAGCAATTTCTTTCTCTTTGTTTAATAACTCTTGATTGAGTTTATTTTTTGAACTTGTTTTACTTTTTTTAACCATAGTTTATAATAATATATCTTTATTAGAATAATAAATTTATATCAATTTTCGATCCAAACTCAATATAATGACATAATGACAGTGTCTTTATGATTTATATTCTCTCTATTTTTGCTCCAAGTTGTTTAAGTCGTCCGTCAATATTTTCATATCCTCGATCAATTTGTTCGATATTATGTATAATGCTCGTTCCTTTTGCAGATAATGCGGCAATGAGTAATGAAATTCCTGCTCTTATGTCAGGAGAGGTCATTACGGTGCCTCTTAGTTCATATTCTCTATTTATTCCTGTAATAGCAGCTCTATGTGGATCACATAGTATAATTTTTGCTCCCATTTCAATTAATTTATCGACAAAAAATAATCTGCTTTCAAACATTTTTTGATGTACCAAAATATTCCCATTTGCTTGTGTTGCTGTGACAATAATAATGCTTAGTAAATCGGGCGTAAATCCGGGCCATGGAGCATCTGATATTGTAAGTGTGGAGCCATTTATAAATGTATCTATTGTATATGTTTTTTGTTTGTTTACTATTATGTCATTTTTATCAGTACTTAATTTAATTCCTATTTTTTTAAATACATTTAATATGGGACCTAGATTTTTTAATGATACATTTTTGATTCGAATTTTTGATTTTGTCATTGCAGCTAATCCAATCCAGCTGCCTATCTCAATCATGTCTGGTAAAACTGTATGTTTGCATCCGCTTAGTTTCTTGACACCTTTTATTGTAATTAAATTTGATCCTATTCCCTTTATATTACTCCCCATACTAGTGAGCATTTTGCATAATTGTTGAATGTAAGGTTCGCATGCGGCATTATAAATTGTTGTTGTGCCTTTTGCTAAAACTGCAGTCATGATAATATTCGCAGTACCTGTAACGGATGCTTCTTCTAGTAGTATATAGTTGCCTTTTAATGCTTTTGCTTCTGCTTGATATGTTTGATTATTTATTAATTTAAATTTAACATTTAACTGAGAGAGACCAACAAGATGTGTGTCCAATCTTCGTCTTCCAATTTTATCACCACCAGGAGTATGTATTCTTGCTGATCCAAATCTTCCAAGTAGTGGTCCGGCAATCATGATGGACCCTCTTATTTTTTGACTCAGTTGCTTAAATTCAATACTTTTTAAATAATTTAAGTCAATATTTTCCGCCTCGAATGAGTATGTGTTTTTTTTAATTTTTTCTACTTTAACACCTAGCCCTTTTAATATGTCAATGAGGTACATCACATCAATAATAGATGGGATATTTTTAATAATAATTTTCTTTTTTGTTAAAAGCGTTGCAGAAATTATTTGTAATGCTTCATTTTTTGCTCCTTGTGGCTGTATTGTTCCTGATAATTCTTTGCCTCCAATAATTTTAAAACTTGCCATTTATTTTTTTTGATAGTTTTTCCGATTCGATTTTTTATAAAATGTTTTTTTTCGAATAGGATTTTGTTGAAATACAGGAATTATTTTATTAAAATCTAAATTTAAGTCTTTGTCAGAAAAACTTTCTAAATCAGCCCATATTTGTGAGTCTTGTACATTTGTTTGGTTCCAGTTGAGGTATGATCTTTTCATTTGCTTAGCAATTTGTTCTAATGCATGTGTTTGTAATTTTGTGTCTTCAATTTTAACTGCCTCTTTAATAAGCATTATGATTAATTTTCCATAATGTTTATTTCTGACAGTTCCTTGGGTATTATTGATTCTTTGTTTAAGCTCAGTTTTTTTTATCTCTGGCTTAGGATAGGGGGATTCAATGTCTAATTTATGATTACACATAATAAATAAGTGGTCCCAAAGTTTATGTCTGTACTCTTCTACATCTCTTAAGTGAGGATTAAGATTCCCCATAATATTAATTAAAACATTTGCTTGCTCATTTCTTTTCTTAGAGTCGCTAATACTTAGAAGACTGTCTACCATTGAATGTATATGTCTGCCATACTCAGGTATGATTAGTGGTTTTAATTCTGTATTGTATTTCATTTTCGAATTGATTTAGTGTTTTCAAAATTATATAAAGAAAAGGGATTTCTTAACAAAATTTCATGTTAATATTTTAATTTTTGCAAATTTAGTCAATAGTATTTTTGTGCCATGCTCAATAAATAGCACAGTTATTTTTTGATTTCCATTAGTATTGTCAATACTTTTTATTTCTCCTTTTCCAAATATATTATGTGAGATATCTTGACCTATTTTTAATCCCTTAATATAATTGTCATCATTGGATGCTTTAATTCGTGTTAGTTTTCTGTGTCCTAACTTAGGGGGCTTGATTGTTGGTTTAGTTTCTACTTGTTCATATTTTTTCTTCACTTTCTGTATGAAGAAATGGTTAATTTCTTCTAGAAATAAGCTTTTTGACGTTGTGTTAATTGTTCCAAATTGGAATCGGCTTATTGCGTATGATAAGATAACTTTTTTTATCGCTCTTGTCATGGCAACATAAAAGAGTCTCCTTTCTTCTTCTATTAATTGTCTTTCTCGCATATTTCGTTGAGATGGAAATAGCCCATTTTCAAGGCCAACAATATATACATATGGAAACTCTAATCCCTTTGATTGATGGACTGTCATTAGTGAAACATAATCTGTATTATCATGAATTTCCTCATTGTCTTTTGTTTCATCTAATGAAATTTCATTAATGAAATCAATTAATGTATTGTTGCTATTACGCATCGAAAATAACTTTATGCTATTTAATAATTCTCCAATATTCTCTAGTCTATTTATATTTTCTTCTGTTGGATCATCCTGAAGTCTTCGGATTATACCTGTTTTATCAATTAGTGTTTTAGCTATTTCAAAAATATTATTATTTATTAATTGAAATATTTCATTCATCATAATGGTAAAAAACGAGATATTTTTTTTGGTATTTTTTGTTAATTCTATTGTGTTCAATATGTCAGGTTTGCTGATGGTTTCCCAAATTGTGATTTGTTTTTGTTCAGCTTGTTGACGTATTTTTAAAATTGTCGTTGTGCCAATCCCTCTAGTAGGGTAATTAATGATTCTTAATAATGATTCATCATCATATTGATTAACTAGCAATTTAAAAAAAGCCATAACATCTTTTATTTCTTTTCTTTGATAGAAAGATAATCCTCCAAATATTTTATAATTTATCCCTCTTTTTCTTAGTCCATCTTCAATAACTTTAGATTGGCTATTTGTTCTGTATAAAATTGCATGATCAGATTTTTTGTTCCCATATTGAATTGATTGACTAATCATTGCTGAGATATTGTTCCCCTCATTTCGGCCGTTACTATATTCAAATAATTGTATCTTTTCTCCTTCTTCGTTTTTGCTAAAAATAGTTTTGTCAATTTTATATTTATTATAAGCAATGAGAGAGTTTGCTGCATTTACAATATTTTGAGTTGATCTGTAATTTTGCTCTAATTTAAATTCTTTCACATCCTTATAGAATGTCTTGAAATTTAACATATTGTTAATATTTGCTCCCCTAAAAGAATAAATGCTTTGTGAGTCATCTCCAACAATGCATATGTTTTTGTATTTTTCTCCGATTTGTTTTATAATGGCATCTTGAACTTTATTTGTGTCTTGATATTCATCAATTAAAATATATTTGAAGCTTTCTTGATAAAAAGCGAGGATGTCTTTTTTTGTTTGAAATAATTCATGTGTTTTTAGCAATAAATCATCAAAATCCATGGAGTTAGATTCTCGACATGCATTACAGTATTTTTTATAAATATTTATAAATTGAGATCGTTTATTTTTTTGATCTTGCTCTTTTAGAGTGGGGTCTTTATCATATTTATCTGGATTGAT
Source organism: Flavobacteriales bacterium (assembly GCA_002722215.1). Taxonomy (GTDB): domain Bacteria; phylum Bacteroidota; class Bacteroidia; order Flavobacteriales; family TMED113; genus SP256. Next base: position 17,104 of record PBKX01000021.1, read on the forward strand.
TAATTGGTTTTTTAAAAAAGAAATTTTCGAATATATATATTTCGGGTTATAATTATCTTTGTCTAGTTTTAGGTCGGTAACAATCCGTCTTACTATTTTAACCGAGTCTTCATTGTCATATATTGTAAAATTGTTATCGTATCCAATTAAATTGGCCTCCTTTCTTAGTATTCTTGCGAATATTGAGTGAAATGTGCCCATCCAAACAGGTGATGTGTGGTTATTATTTATTATTTGCTGAATTCGCGTTTTCATTTCTCTCGCTGCTTTGTTTGTGAATGTTAATGCTAATATGTTTTCAGCTTTCACCTCCTTATTTATTAAATGAGCGATTCTCTCTGTAATTACCCTTGTTTTTCCAGATCCAGGTCCAGCTATGATCATAATCGGGCCTTCAGTTGATTTAACTGCTGCTAATTGTTGTGGATTTAAACTGTTTTGTACATTCAATTTCATGTGATCATTATTTCAGAATGATAATCTAATTATCAGAATAAGTAAAATTTGTCATTCTATATTACAAGAATAGTCATTTTTTTTGTATTTCCCTTAGAATTAATTTTCTATTCAAATATCTTCATTAAATTAATCTTACNNCNCTGATTATAAGACATTTAGATTGTTTTCTAAAATTCNCTTTTGGATTTATATTNTATNGATGTTTTAAAAAAACAAAAATTAGGTTTGATATAAGGATGAAAATTTATAGATTTGCAAACCATTTTTAAAAATGGAATTTTAATAGAGTTATTAATAGATTAAAAAATGTTTTAAGAATTATGCCAACTATACAGCAANTAGTTAGAAAAGGTAGAAAGTCATTGGTTAAGAAAAGTAAATCGTTAGCATTAAGTGCTTGTCCTCAGCGTAGAGGTGTTTGTACACGTGTTTACACAACTACTCCTAAAAAGCCAAACTCAGCTATGCGTAAGGTGGCTAGGGTTCGATTAACGAATGGTTATGAGGTTAATGCCTATATACCTGGCGAAGGGCATAATTTGCAAGAGCATTCAATCGTCTTAGTTAGAGGGGGTAGAGTAAAAGATTTACCTGGAGTTCGATATCATATTGTGAGAGGTGCTTTAGATACTGCTGGTGTAGAAGGCAGGAATCAGAGGAGATCAAAATATGGGACTAAGAGAGCAAAAAAGAAGTAATTAATTTTTAAAGTCTAAAATCAGTGAGAAAATCTAGAGCTAAAAAACGAATATTATTACCTGATCCAAAATTTGGTGACACTCTTGTTACTCGTTTTGTNAATACCATGATGATGAGTGGTAAAAAAAATCTTGCTTTTAAGATTTTTTATGATGCANTAGAAGTGGTTGAAAAAAATAAAACGGATGAAGAATCTTCTTTAGATGTTTGGAAAAAAGCATTGTCCAATGTGATGCCTCAAGTAGAGGTTAGAAGTCGTAGAATTGGTGGCGCTACTTTTCAAATTCCTATGCAGATTAGAGCAGAGAGAAAAATATCTATGGCAATGTCTTGGATGATCAAGTTTGCAAGAAAGCGAAATGANAAATCTATGGCTGACAAACTAGCGCAAGAAATTTTAGCAGCCTACAAAGAAGAGGGTGCATCAATTAAAAAGAAAACAGAAGTTCATAAAATGGCAGAAGCTAATAAAGCATTTTCTCATTTTAGATTTTAAACTAAATTAAATTTAAATGGCACAAAGAGATTTAAAATATACTAGAAATATCGGGATTATGGCCCATATAGATGCCGGAAAAACAACAACGACCGAAAGAGTGTTATATTATACTGGTTTGAGNCATAAAATTGGAGAGGTTCATGATGGTGCTGCGACGATGGATTGGATGGANCAAGAGCAAGAGAGGGGAATTACAATTACTTCAGCAGCAACTACGACTAATTGGAAATTTAGAGACCAGGAATTTAAAATGAATATTATTGATACTCCTGGNCACGTAGATTTTACTGTTGAAGTTGAAAGATCTTTGAGGGTCTTGGATGGTGCTGTGGCATTATTTTGTGCTTCTGGTGGCGTTGAGCCTCAGTCAGAAACNGTTTGGAGGCAGGCAGATAGATATAATGTNCCTAGAATAGGCTTTGTAAATAAAATGGATAGAATTGGAGCAGATTTTTTTCGTTGTGTTGAGCAAGTTAAAGATCGTTTAAACGGTAATCCNGTTCCACTTCAAATACCCATTGGATCAGAAGACGACTTTAAAGGTGTTGTTGATTTAGTCATTATGAAAGCNATCATTTGGAATGAAGATGATCTTGGAATGACTTATGAGGAAAAAGATATCCCAGAAGAATTATTAGATACGGCAAATGAATGGCGAGAAAAAATGCTTGAGGCTGTAGCTGAATCAGATGAAGNTTTAATGGANAAGTATTTTGANGATCCTGANTCTATAACTAAGGGGGAGATTGAAAATGCAATTAGAACAGCCACTTTATCTATGAGTATTACTCCTATGCTTTGCGGATCGGCGTTCAAAAATAAAGGTGTTCAAACTCTTCTTGATAATGTAATGCTTTATTTGCCCAGCCCACTCGATGTNCCTTCTATTGTAGGAATCAATCCTAAAACGGANGAAGAAGTTGAAAGAAAACCTTCTAATAGTGAACCATTTTCAGCATTAGCATTTAAAATTGCTACTGATCCGTTTGTTGGAAGGNTATGCTTTTTTAGAGTATATTCAGGTTCTTTAGATGCGGGGTCATATGTGTTCAATACCAGATCAAACTCAAAAGAAAGAATTTCTCGTATTTTTCAAATGCATTCCAATTCGAGAAATGCATTGGATAAAATTGAGGCGGGTGATATAGGTGCNGCTGTTGGATTTAAGGATATTAGNACGGGAGATACATTATGTGGTGAGAANAACCACGTTGTACTAGAGTCGATGGAGTTTCCAGATCCAGTGATTGGTATTGCTGTTGAGCCAAAAACACAAAATGATGTTGATAAGTTAGGTGTAGCATTGGGAAAATTANCTGAGGAGGATCCTACNTTTCAAGTAAAAACAGATCATGACACTGGTCAAACAATTATCTCTGGAATGGGTGAGCTTCACTTGGAGGTTTTAGTAGATAGATTAAAGCGTGAATTTAGTGTTGAATGTAANCAAGGCGCCCCACAAGTAAATTATAAGGAAGCAATTAAAGGTTCTNTTGATCATCGTGAAGTTTATAAAAAACAAACNGGTGGTAGGGGTAAGTTTGCGGATATTATNTTTACTATTGAGCCAAATGATGATGCGGAAAACCCTGGCTTAATTTTTGAAGATAAAGTTAAAGGNGGAAATATTCCGAAAGAATTTATTCCTTCAGTTAAAAAAGGATTTCAAGATGCTATGAAAAATGGTGTTTTAGCTGGATATGAAGTTGATTCCATGAAGGTNATTTTGAAGGATGGGTCTTTTCATGCTGTTGATTCGGATCAATTNTCTTTTGAAATATGTGCTAAATCGGCTTTCAGAGAAGCATTGCCGAAATGTAATCCGGTTTTACTTGAACCTTTCATGAAACTGGAGGTGGTAACCCCAGATCAATATATGGGAGATGTTATTGGAGATTTAAATAAAAGAAGAGGTTTGATTGAGGGTACTAGTGAAAGAAGTGGCGCGACAATCGTGAATGCTAAAATACCATTATCAGAAATGTTTGGTTATGTGACTGATCTTCGAACAATTACTTCTGGTCGTGCAACTTCAACTATGGAGTTTAGTCATTATGATCAAGTTCCAAAGAATGTCGCAGATGAAGTTATTGCAAAAAATAAAAAAATAGAAGCATAAAATTATGAGTCAAAGAATAAGAATTAAATTAAAATCATATGACTATAATTTAGTCGATAAATCTGCACAAAAGATTGTAAAGACAGTAAAGTCGACAGGTGCTGTAGTTAGTGGTCCAATACCGTTGCCAACGAATAAGAAGATTTTTACGGTATTGAAATCACCGCACGTTAATAAAAAATCTAGAGAACAATTTGAGTTAAATGCATATAAAAGATTATTAGATATATATAGTACTTCAACAAATACAATAGATGCTTTAATGAAATTAGAGTTGCCAAGTGGTGTTGAAGTCGAGATAAAAGCTTAGTGTTATGGCAGGTATAATAGGAAAAAAAATAGGTATGAGTAGTTTTTTCAGTAAAGATGGAAAAAGTATTCCTTGTACTATGATTGAAGCNGGNCCTTGTNTAGTNACNCANNTNAAAGATNTTGANAANGATGGNTATNANGCTATTCANTTAGGNTTTNGTGATAAAAAGNNAAANNAAANTAAATAANGCNGANNNNGGNCANGNNAAAAAAGCNAATACAGTNGCNAAAAAAGTNTATGTNGANTTTNNNGATAATTTTTCTCANACTGANNNTGANAGTGGTNAAGNNTCTAAANTNGANTTAAANNTNGGNGATGTTATTANNGTAGACTTNTTTAAAGANGGNGANTATGTTGATGTTACTGGAACAAGNAAAGGTAAGGGNTTTCANGGNGTNGTNAAGAGACATNNNTTTNGAGGNGTTGGNGATGCTACACANGGNCAACATAATNGNATGAGAGCNCCTGGNTCNATNGGTGCNGCTTCTTATCCTGCNAGAGTTTTTAAAGGTATGNGNATGGNGGGTAGAATGGGNGGAGATNANGTGACAGTNAAAAANNTNAANGTTNTNCAANTNTTTNNAGATAANAATGTNATTGTNTTAGANGGNGCNGTNCCTGGAGCNAATAATAGTTATTTAAATATTAGAAATTAGATGAAATTACCAGTTTTAAATATTAAAGGTAAANAGACAGGGNGANANNTTNCTCTNNATAAGTCTNTNTTTGGTNTTCCAGAAAANAAACATNNTGTNTATCTNGGNGTNAANCANTATAGAGCAAATAATNGNCAAGGTACNAGTAANNCNAAAGANAGAGGNGAAATTACTGGAAGTACTCGAAAGATAAAAAAACAAAAAGGAACTGGAACTGCTCGTGCAGGAAGTATTAAAAATCCACTTTTTAGAGGTGGAGGAAGAATATTTGGCCCTCAGCCAAGAGATTATTCTTTTAAACTGAACAAAAAAGTTAAAAATTTAGCACGTTTTTCTGCTTTAAGTGACAAGGCAAATTCAAAAAACATTTTAATAATTGAAGATTTTTCATTTGATGTTCCAAAAACAAAACAATATGTTGATTTACTAGTGAATTTAGGTGTTGATCAAGAAAAAACGATGTTAATTCTAGGAGAAAATAATGAATCTATTCTATTATCATCTAGGAATCTAAAAAAGTCAAATGTGATATCTGTTCATGAAATGAATGTATATAATATTTTAGATGCATCTAAAATTATTATAGCGGAAAGCGCATTAAAAGTGATAAAAAATTAATAATTCGGATATATGAATTTAATACTAAAACCAATAGTAACTGAAAAGATGTCTACGCAAACAGAGAGGTTCAATCGCTATGCTTTTGTAGTATCTAGATCAGCAAATAAAATAGATATTAAAAGATCTGTTGAAAATCTTTATGAGGTTAAAGTGAAGTCTGTGAGAACTATGAATTATTATGGTAAAAGTAAAAGTAGATTTACTAAAGCAGGTGTTATTCGGGGTAAAAAAAGTGCTTTTAAAAAAGCTATTGTTGAATTAATTGATGGAAATAGTATAGATTTTTATAATAACGTATAATTATGGCAATAAAAAAAATAGCTTTAAAAAGGCAATTGTAGAGTTAGTAGATGGAAATAATATAGATTTTTATAGTAACGAATAATTATGGCAATTAAAAAAATAAATCCATTAACCCCGGGGCAACGTTTTAAGGTAGTTACAACTTTTGACGATGTCACAGGATCGAAACCTGAAAAGAGTTTAACGAAAGTTAAAACTCGTAGTGGCGGTCGGAATAATGATGGAAGAATGACGATGCGCTATTTAGGTGGGGGTCATAAAAAGAAGTATAGAATCATTGATTTTAAGCGTGATAAGTTTGGTATACCTGCGGTTGTTAAGAGTATAGAATATGATCCTAACAGAACTGCTAGAATAGCCTTGTTATTTTATAAAGATGGTGAAAAAAGATATATTATTTCTCCTAAAGATCTTAAAGTAGGAGATGAGGTTATTTCTGGAAAAGGAGTACAGCCTAATAATGGTAATACATTATATATGTCTGAAATACCACTTGGTACGACTATTCATAATGTAGAGCTTTCTCCTGGTAAAGGTGCTTCATTTGCTAGAAGTGCAGGTTCTGCTGTGCAACTTGTTGCTAGGGAAGGGAAGTATGCTACGTTAAGATTGCCTAGTGGAGAAACACGTTTAGTGTTGAATACTTGTTTAGCAACAATTGGATCGGTGTCTAATTCTGAGCATGGATTGCAGAAATCAGGTAAAGCAGGAAGAAGTAGATGGTTTGGGAGACGTCCTCGAACTAGAGGTGTTGCTATGAACCCTGTAGATCACCCTATGGGTGGTGGTGAAGGAAAAGCTTCCGGTGGACATCCTAGATCTAGAAATGGAATTCCAGCAAAAGGTTTTAAAACTAGACAAAAGAAAAAAGTGTCGAATAAATATATTGTGAAACGAAGAAAATAAAAAATGGCAAGATCACTCAAAAAAGGACCATATGTTCATTTTAAACTTTTGAAAAAAGTTGAATTAAATGTGTCTAATAATAAAAAATCAGTTATCAAAACTTGGAGTAGAGCATCTATGATTATTCCAGATTTTGTTGGACAGACATTTGCTGTTCATAATGGTAAGCAATTTGTGCCTGTTTTTATTACAGAAAATATGGTTGGACATAAATTAGGTGAATTTTCTCCAACAAGATCTTTTAGAGGGCATGGAGGTAAAAAGAGATAAATTTAATTTTAAAAAAAATGACAGTTAAACAAAACAATAATTCTTTAAAATCAAGTCAGTCTCAGGTGAAGACAGCATCTGCGAAGCTTAGAAATTGTCCAACATCTCCGAGGAAAATGCGATTAGTTGTTGATCAAATAAGGGGTGTTGACGTGAATAGAGCTCTTATTTTATTGAAACATAGTTCAAAAGAAGCCTCTCTAAGATTAGAAAAGCTTTTATTGTCTGCTATATCTAATTGGCAATTGAAGTATGCGGATGATAGTTCAGAGATTATGATTAAAGAAATTTTTGTAGACTCTGCAAGAATGTTAAAAAGAATGCAGCCAGCTCCTCAGGGACGAGCACATCGTATTAGAAAACGTTCAAATCATGTGACATTAATAGTAGGTTTAAAACAGAATTAATATGGGACAAAAAACAAATCCAATAGGCAATAGGTTAGGCTTTATTAGA
>PBKX01000022.1 GCA_002722215.1 Flavobacteriales bacterium
AAATTGATTATTCCCGTACAGGAATATGTTTGAGAAATTAACACTAATATAATTTACTTTTTGTTTGTAATAGCTAGGGCGGGTCTGGTTAATTTTAGCTTCAGAATTACCGAATTATTACAACTGGGTTACCGTTTCTTTTTTGAATTTCTTCAAACCCTTGTACGGGATTTTATTTTGCGAGTGTAATTTTTCCAGTATGTTTTTTTTCAACCCCTGAGGGAGTTAAGTAAGATATTTTATATGAATAAATGTCGCTAGTTAGTGTATTGCCATTATATGTCCCATTCCAACCTTCTTGATGATTTTTTGTTGAGAATAATAGTTTTCCCCATCGATCATAAATCAACATTTCATAAGATTCAGTGTCTATTCCATTAATACTAGGTAAAAAAACTTCATTAGTATTATCATTATTGACAGTAAAGATATTTGGGATATACACGTAAATATTGTTATATATATTAATCATATTACATTTTTCAGATTGGCACCCATTTTCATCTTCTATAGTTAGGCATATTAAATACTGTCCTGCTTCTTCATAAAAATGTGTTGGATTTTGATCATTTATAGTATATCCATCACCAAAGTCCCATAGCCAACTAATAATAGGAGCATCCGTTTCTGAGTAGTCTGTAAACTCAATCATCTCTAGTAGCCCTGTGTCATTTGTAGACATTTCAAAATCAGCGACTGGATCAATCCAGGTTTGCACTGGTATGTCCGCCAATGATGTTATACATCCATTTTGATCAGTAGTACTTAGACTGATTAGACCATCCCATTGCTCGAAATTGCTGTATTCAAAATACCATTCATTAGTTGTATCCCATATGAATGTTGTTATTTCACCCCAACTAGTATTTAGAATCCCCTCTATTGTTCCAGCTCCGCCTGTAATGTCAAAGTGAATGTGTGCGTTTTCGTCACAATCCATATCTTCTATACTTATTAATTCAATTCCTAATTGTTCGGGTTCCAATATGTCCAATTCAATTGATCTATTACAACCATTTGAATCGATTATAATACATTCGTATAATCCGGACGATAGATTATTAAGATTAGGTTCATTACTAATAAAATTGTTTGGGCCTAACCAATTATAAGTATATGGAGGGTAACCACCATTTGTAGACAATGTTACAAAACCACTACTTTCTCCATTGCAATCAATATTATATCCGTTAAAATTAGATATATCACTTATTTCTACTTCAATAGCCTCAACCGTCATATTAACTTGACTTGAAACAGATTCACATGGATCAGAAATAACCCATTCAAAGATATTCTCGCCAATCCCAATATTACTGACTGCTGTATTTGGATCTGTAGGATTTTCAAATATTGCTGACCCTGAGATAATAGTCCATAATCCAGATTCATTAGAGTTTGGAGTGTTACCATTTAAAATAGTTTCGGGTTCACATAAGTCTTGATCTTCTCCAGCATCTGAATTCAAATCAGATATGATATAATTAACACTGACTGCAGTGCCTACAGGTTCACATAGGGGACTGTATATAGTCCATTCAAATATATTTTCGCCTTCATCTAAATTGAAAACTTGAGAATTTGGGTTATTTATATTTTCAATATTTCCATTCCCAGAAACAATTGTCCAAATACCTGTCTGGTCATCTTCTAGTAGATTAGCATTTAAAGATGTAAAGTTTTCACATAATTCTTGATTTTCACCAGCATTTGAAATAGGTTCTTCAGTTATATTAATTGTCACTTGACTCTCACCAGTTCCCTCTGAGCATTCAGCAGAAACAGACCATTGAAATATATTGTCACCAATATTTAAATTTGATACTTGAGTATTGGGGCTATTTATATTTTCAATATTTCCATTCCCAGAGATAATTGTCCATGTACCTATTTGGCCATCTTCTAGTGGATTAGCATTGAGATATGTAAAGTTTTCACATAATTCTTGATTTTCACCAGCATAAGATAGCGGTGGAGTATTTATGATGGGAGTGATATTGTCTGCTAGAGCATATCCACATAAGGCATTTTTTTCAGATTTAAAACATTGAAATAAAATATGAGAATAATCATCACTTGGGACGAATTCAACTGTGTAGGTTTCCCATTCTTCATTTGTAATGGGACCTGATGACCATAATAATTCTTGTGATGAGCAAAGTTCAAAACCGCCAAATACTTTTATTTCTGCAGTTGTAGTAGTAACACCTGTGCTCCAACTCCATATATCATTTGTTAATCCATTCGCTAAATCAATGGTAAAAGTATATGGGCAACCATTTGCTGTCATAGGGCTACTCAGTTCTTGACTAAATCCCTCCTGAAAATTAGTAATACCTAAGCTAGGATCAATGGCATCATAATTAGGGATGTGGCCAAACCCAATATAGGTGGCTCCTTCACTTGCTGTGAGATCAATTCCATAAGTGCCTGGTTGTGTGTCTGGTGTTGCATTAAAACCATATCCAGCAATAAAGATATTAACACCATTTACATCTAAAAATGGCATACAATTCTCCCAAGGATCGGGAGTTTGTCCCCAGCCAGTATCGCCCTCTAATCCTGGATTCACTACTGTTAATTGGCCAATTACTAAAAGAGGTGTTATTACTATAGCTAGTATTAATTGTTTATTTATCTGCATAGATTATTTTACGTCTATTTCATAGTTAATACCTTGCTTTTTTAATATTGATTTTATTTTAAACGCAAAAAAAGCAATATATAGAAAGCATATTATAGTTATTATATACGAAGAGTGAATATCCCAGATATCAGCTATTTTACCTTGAATAGGAGGAATGACAGCACCTCCTAAAATCATCATAATAAGGAATGATGAACCCTGGGAAGTATATCTTTTTAATCCCACTATGCTTAATGAGAATATACATGGCCACATAATTGAACAGAATAAACCCCCACTTAAAAATGCATAAATACTAACTAAACCGGTATTCATGATTCCGTATAGCATGGCTATTATAGCTAATATGCTAAAAATGAATAATGTTTTGATAGGTTGTTCTTTGCCTAATAGGAAACCTAGTATTTGTATAATAATACAAATGGAAAATAATTTCAGTGCCTGTATGTCACTACCTCTTAAATTAATAAAGAATAGAACTATAAAAAATGCAATATAAGGTACAATAATAAATAAAATATTCTTCATTAAATGAGATGGTTTAAATACAGCTATTGCNCCTAGCCATCTNCCAATCATTAAACTACCCCAATACATTGCAATAAAATGGGAATTATTTGCTTCATTGAAATTGCCAAATTCATTTGTTTTTAATAGAGCTCCTAAATTACTTTGTATTGTAACTTCGACACCTACATAACTAAATATTGCTATCATNCCCATAATTAACTGTGGATATTTCATAGCTCCCCAATCTTTCAATTTTTTATTTTTTATAAANAGAGGANTTGAGATGATTTTAATTNTCGAAACAAGCAGAATAAACAGAATNAGTGTACTTATAATATTGTGTTCTTGAATTTGTGGGATNACACTTAAAGCAGATAATATCAAAATGCAGACGGTTAATTTGATTAGTAATTTATTTGCATTTTNAACAGATTCAACANNNCTATTATTTTTTTTATTTGGTAAATTTTTAGAGTATTTNAAAAATAGAGCCATGAATATAAATAGTATTGAAAGGAAAAGATATAATANATTAATATTTTCAATTTTAGGNTCCGTATTNATAATTCCACCAAATAGTATTAAACTTAATAAAATAGGCCCAATNGTTGTGCCTAATGAATTAATTCCACCTGCTAAATTTAATCGATGAGAACCTGTTTCTGGTTTNCCAAGCGATATGGTAAAAGGGTTTGCAGATGTTTGTTGTAGACAGAATCCAATAGCTAAAATAAATAATGATANTAGTATTAAATTAAAAGANCCGGTNTTNATAGCAGGAATCATTAATGTAGATCCTATTACNGATATTAGTANACCATAAATAATNGTNTTTTTNTATCCCCACTTATTNATTAAATCTATTTTTTGATTGGATGAATATAAAAATAAAAATAAAGCNCCAAAATAATATGCTCCGTAGAAAGCACTNTCAATTAATTGTGATTGAAATTGAGTTAAATNAAAATGTTCTTTGCAAAATGGGATAAANACNCCATTGGAAGCTGCTATAAATCCCCAAAAAAAGAATACAGTTACTAATGTGATAAGTCCAGATAAATTATTTTTTNGTTCTTGCATAACGTAATAATAAGAAACTAANTATATTTTTATTAAATTTAGATATATCATTATATAAAATAGAATTTAATAGACTTTAATTTCATTTTAANTANTTAAAAAAGCTTTCATATGCATCAATATANATTCATTATTNTTTCAATATTTTGTTTNAATTNGAGTGTTTCTCAAGAAGATACTACATTTATTCAAGCGCATGATTATGTCGATCTAGATTGGTATGGTAACTATGATGCGTGGGCNGAGTTTCCAGATGGTAATACAACATATAGGCAAATCTTGATGCATTATGATATGCGNTGTTCTTCGAGTGGATGTAGTGNNTGGGATTACACAACAAAAATTATAATATTAAAGGAGAATGGTGAATATGATGTTGATGGGAATCCTGTTTTTGTGAATGCTCAAACACTAGCTAATGTAGTTACNCCATATGGCACCTATATGCAAGGTTCNGGTACTGAAGGATTCTCTCCTAACTGGGTNCAGAGATATACTTATGATGTGACAGATTTTGCTCATCTTTTAGTTGANTCTGTGAAGATGCGTGCTTTTTATGGTGGTTGGTCAACAGGATTTAATGTNACATTAAATTTTGAATTTATCGAAGGTATNCCNGCTAGAGAGGTAGTTGATGTGCAAAATTTATGGTCTGGTAGTGATGCATATTCAAACATGGANAATGTTTTAAATGATACTTTGGTAGTTTTTCCAGAAGAGNNAAAAAATGCTATGATTAGAGTGACAATTAGTGGTCATGGTCAAGATGGAGAGTTTACAGAGGGTGTAAACTATCATCTTGAGTTAGATGNNAATTCATTATTTACACAAGAAATTTGGNGAGATGATTGTGGTGAGGTGGCATTGTANCCTCAAGGAGGNACATGGATTTATGANAGGGCTAANTGGTGCCCTGGTGATAAGGCTACTACTAGAGAACATGAATTAACTCCTTTTTTAACNGATTTATCTGANTATTCATTAGGTTTTGATATATATAAGCCGAATTGGAATCCTGCAGAGGCNAGTTACATTTATGATGTACAATTAATTACGTATAAAGATAAAAATTTTGCTATTAATGCTGTAATGGATGATATTATTGCCCCTTCTATTAAACAAGAGCATTTTAGATTTAATCCAACGTGCTCTAGCCCTATTATTAGAATAAAAAATGAAGGAGAAGAAGTTTTAAATAATGCTGTTATAGAGTATGGATTTGATAATTGTCCAGTAAATACATATGATTGGAATGGGNNGTTAGAATTTGGTGAGTCAGAGTTAATNGAATTGCCACCTATTGATTGGTGTTCCTTTGAGGATAANTTACCNTTTTATGCNACTATAACACTTCCAAATTTTAACTCGGANAATTANCCTGTTGATAATACTCTCTATTCAGAGTATGAATTTGTAGAGCAATATCCAGATGTATTNGCGATTTGGTTTAAAACTAATAGTGTCCCTAATGAAAGTAGTTATGAGTTAAGAGATAATGAAGGGAATTTAATTTTTTCAAAATCAGGCATGTCTGCCAANACACTGTATAAAGACACTATNATTTTATCACCTGGTTGTTATAAATTTCAAATTCTNGATACTGGTGGTAANCAGTATACGAATGAAGATGGATTGTCTTGGTGGNNNAATAATGATGGCTCTGGATATGCTCGATTAAAATCNGTTCCAGGTGGNTTTTTTAAGTATTATGAAGATGATTTTGGGACTGAGTTAACGGATTACTTTAGAGTAGAGTGGGGCGTTGGNTTATCAGATCAAGTATTAGCTCCAATNATTGAAGTTTATCCAAATCCTAGTTNTNATGACATCAATATTGATATAGAATTAGTGACTCAATCTGATATTCAAATTGAAATCCGTGATTTTAACGGTAAGTTAATTAAANAGTTGAANAAGTTNAATTTTTTACAAGGTGTTTTNTCTNTAGATCTTTCTNATTTTAGACCAGGAGTGTATAGTTGTTTNATCAAAACAGAAGATCAAATATATAATAAGGAGATTATTGTAATTAAATAGGAGGCAGGTATATACANTGTCATGTTTTATTCAGATCTTAAAATATAATCGTTTCTTTTTATTAATATTCTGCCTAATGGATNTCCTTCTTTCCATATAGCTTCCTCTATTGTCCCATTTGAAGANACAAAAATACCTTTNCCATTCATCTCTCCATTTNTCCACTCACCAACATACATAGATCCATCTTCTCTAAAGATACTACCTTCTCCATTAGGTTGTCCTTTGTCCCATTCTCCAANATATAGNCCTTTGCTTTCAATGACAGTGCCTTCATTATTAATGATAGATGTATATGATAATGTNCCCTGCCCATGATAAAGNCCTTCACTAAATGAACCTGTATAGATAGATCCATCTAACATAATTAAGGTNCCTTCTCCACTAAAGGCATCGTTCCACCATTCNCCAAGATATAANATGCCATTTGCATATTTTTTTACTCCATAGCCATTATTGCAATTACCAGAAACACATTGGTGTTGTGNTAATCTNTCTGTTTGTGAGTTGGCAGTAGAAAAGATAATCGTTACTATAAGNAATAATATATTATTCATATTGATTATGATATGATTTTAAAATAAATATAACGAATATATATTTTATTATATTTTTGATCTAAAATTATTTTTTTTGTGTTTTATGATGGTGTTAATTAAAATACTAGATAAAATTATTCCTGCTCCCCAATAAAACTCATTGGACATTTTCTCCTCTTCTCCAAAGCATATTATTGCCAATATAATTGCATATATAGGCTCAAGATTAACACTTAAGTTAACAGTGAAAGGTGTAATTTTTTTCATTACTTCAATACTAGCATAAAATGCAAATGCTGTACATATTAATGATAGAATTAAAATATATAATATATCTAATCCATATGGGAGAATACTTTGATTTATTTTATTGTTGATTATTAGGTATATAGTTATTCCCATAGCTCCACCAAACATTTCCCATGTTGTAATAGTTAAGGCATTATGTTTTGCTTGAATTAATTGATGATTTAAAACAGTGAAAAGTGCGGCAAAAAATGCTGATAAAACAGAGAATAATACAGCTTTTTGATAAGGTGTCTCGTAATTAAAAACAATAATAACACCTGTAATAACTAATAGAGATAATAGTATTTCATGAATTAGGATACTTTTTTTCTGAATTATAGGTTCTAATATAGCCGTAAATAATGATATGGTAGATAGGCATATTAGTGCTAATGAGACAGTGGATAACTTAATAGATTCAAAAAAGAACACCCAATGTATTGCAATTAATAATCCAATTAATGAGTATTTTAAGAATTCTGTTATCTTAATTTTTTTTACCCCCTTCCTTAATATATTAATTATAAAAAGACCAATAAATGCGATTAGCATTCTGTTCCATACAATAATGTCGGATTCTAATTCAATTAATTTTCCAAGAATACCTGTAAATCCCCAAATTAGTATAATAATATGTAAAAGAATAAGACTTTTATTCTTGGATAGGTTCATGATACTGTTTCTTTAAATAAAATATACCAATTAATCCAAGGATAGTTATTAAAATCCCAATTATCTGTGCTTGTGTGATATTAAGGCCCAAGAACATGTATTTCTCAGTCACACGTATAATTTCTATTAAAAATCGTTCTATTCCATTTAAAATTAAATATATACAAAACAATAAGCCTGGAATTTTAATATATTTTTTGATATTATACAAAAATAAAAAAGCTAAAACAGCAAATATTGATTCATATAGTGACGTTGGGTATACTAAATATGGAAGTTGATTACAATACATGCCAACACAACCCTCTATTTTTTCTCCAGCTTCTATCACATTATGAGGAAAATTATAACCCCAAAGCCAATCGGGTATGAATACAGGCTTATTATTCATATTAGCAATAATACCCCAATCTCCATCACCTGAAAAATGGCATCCCATTCTACCAACACCATATGCTAAAATGAGTGATGGAGCAAATATGTCTGCTAAATAAACTGTTTTTATACTATACTTTTTTCCATACATGATAACAGCGATTGTCCCAAATATTAATCCTCCATAAAAAGTTAAGCCACTAAATGAAAATAATGCATCTAATGGATTAGATATTAAATAGTCGATATCCTCAAATACTGAAAATAATTTTGCTCCAATAATTCCACTTAAGCCTGCTATAAATATAAAGTTCCAAGATAACTCAGATGGTAAAATCTCTTTTTTGATTTTTTTGCTCTCTTTTTTCTTTGAATAATATAGATGTGTTAATGTTAGTATTAAAAATATTAATCCGCTTAAGATATTCCCATTTGATGACAATATTGTTTGTTGAGGATTAGCAACAAATAATGTGTAGTTATTAATAATATATATGATTTTAAATCCGAAAAAAAAACCTAAAATGCCATTAAAAAAATAATCTATTAGTATAAAAAAAATATTTTCTTGACTTTTTAATGTTATACTATTAAGAATTCGGGTTTTTTCTAGCCTTAGAAATTCTTGTTTAATAAAGTAGTGTCCAATTAAAAATGCAAGTGCTATGAAGAATCCAAATGTCTGAATTGGAAGAGGAATAAAGATTCCTGTGCAGGATTCAAAAAAGTGACTGATCGTTGGAAATGTCATATGATATTATATTAAAGTGCCTATTGCACAGGTGATATTATTATGCTCAATTTTATTTATCCGCACCTTTTTTAAGGTGTTTTTTAATGTGGGTTGATATACTGATTTTATTTTAATGTAATTTTTGGAAAACCCATAAATATATCCATTTGTAATTTTATTCTCAAACAGGACTTCTTTTATTAGTCCCATATTTTTTTGATAAAAAAGATTTTTCTTTTTATCAGAAAGATTACGTAGAATTTTACTTCGGTTTTTTCTGATATTTAGAGGTATAGTTTCTGTTATTGTAATTGCTTTTGTATTCTCTCTTTCAGAGTATGTGAAAACATGCAAGTATGTAATCTCAAGAGATTTTAAAAATAAAAGTGTTTCATTAAACAATGCCTCTGTCTCTCCAGGAAATCCCACAATCACATCAACACCAATACATGCATTATCAATTTTTCTATTAATTTTTTCAATGAGAACTTTGTAGTCTTTTGTTAAATACCTTCTCTGCATTTTTTTTAATATAATATCGCTTCCTGATTGTAATGGAATATGAAAATGGGGTAATAATACTTTGGAATTAGATATTAATTCAATAATATCATCTGTAATTAAATTGGGTTCAATAGATGATATTCTTACTCTAATATCCTGTATTTTATCTATTTCAACTAAAAGATCGATAAGTTTTTTATTATCTTTTGTTTGAAAGTCACCCACATTGACACCTGTTAAGACTATTTCTTTAACATTATCTTCTTTAAGTTTTTTTATTTTCTTGATTATGCTTTCTATCTCATCACTTCTACTTTTTCCTCTAGCTAAAGGAATTGTGCAAAATGAACATTTATAATTACAGCCATCTTGTATCTTTAGAAAAGATCTTGTTCTATCTCCAAAAGAAAATGCAGACTCAAAGTCATTTATTTCATTAATGGATTTATGTATAATTTGTGGGTTATCTGTTTTTTGTATTGTTGTTAAATATTGTTTTAATTTAAACTTTTCATTATTGCCAAGGATTAAATCTACTCCGCTAATTTGAGCGATTTCTTCGGGTTTTAATTGAGCATAACAGCCCATGATTATAATTTTAGCATTTGGATTTATATTTTGTACTTTTCTCACTAAGTATTGACATTCTTTATTTGCATTTTCTGTTACACTACATGTATTAATTACATATACATCTGAAAATTCATTGAAAGCAACTTCATGGAAGCCATTATTTTGAACATCATTAGAGATAAATGATGTCTCTGAAAAATTTAATTTACAGCCTAATGTGTGGAATGCAATATTCATAGATTTGCAAATATAAAACAATAGAATATGAAAATAATATTACAGATGTGTATATTTGATATAATTATAAGCATAATAATATGAAAATTCTGATCAATATATGGACATACTGGTGCTTCTTTATTACTTTCTTAATTTTCCTCTTTTTTTTACCTATCAATTTAATGTTAATATTTCTTTTTGGTAAGATAGGGAAAGAAATTTTTGTTCGTTATAATTACTATGTTGCTCATTTACTTATATTTTTCTATGGTATGAGAAAGAAAGTATCAGGGTCTTTCCCCTTTACTCATAATCAACCATGTGTTTATATTGCAAATCATAAATCTTATTTAGATGTTATTATTATAGCATCTTTAGTTTCTCAAAAAATCAAATATCTTGGGAAAGCTGAAGTTTTTGATTGGCCTTTGGTGGGTTTATTATCTAGGCATTCTGGTCAAATTCCTGTAAAAAGAGAGGATAAAGATTCTAGACAAAGAGCATATGATGCAATGAAGAAATCTATTGATGAGGGTTTTTCAATTATTTTATTTCCAGAGGGGGGGTGGCGACATTCAGGAGATGGGGGGCATCCTAATCCATATGGTTTTGAGAATGAGAAAATTTTAAATCCCTTTAGAAATGGAGCATTTAGGTTAGCTATAGAGAAAAATGTACCTATTGTACCTATTGCATTATTAAATGCTGGAGAAAGATTCTCTTCTAAGACGATGAAAGTTATCCCTGGGAACATAGATGTTTTTATTTTTGATTTAATACACACTAAACACAATGATGACCCTCTTGATATTAATCAAGTATGTTATGATATGATATATAAGAAATTAAAAAATTACTGGCGATGATATCTTGGAAATTGAAATACTATAATGAGCTTTCAATAGAGATGCTATATATGATTTTAAGGATCAGGCAAGAGGTGTTTATTATAGAGCAAAATTGTAATTATTTAGATGCTGATGGTGTAGATCAAAAATCTTATCATTTGTTAGGATTCTCAGATAATATTTTAGTGTCATATATGAGAATTGTCAATTCAGATTCCTTGTCGGGACAGATTTCTTTTGGAAGAATATTGGTTAAACGAGATTTTCGAGGAAAGGGGATTGGTCGTCAACTAATGCAAAAGGCTATTGATCTATTTTCTCCTCAACATGATTCTATTGTGATGTCAGCACAAATGTATTTATTAGATTTCTATAGAGATTTTAATTTCCAATCTATTGGAAAAGAATACTTAGAAGATAATATACCTCATATAAAAATGATTAGACATGGATAATATTTGTTATAATGGACAAATTATAGACACTAATAAATTTTCCCTTTCTATTACAAACAGAGGGTTTAGGTATGGTGATTCTTTTTTTGAAACAATCAAATGTTATCAAGGTAATCCTTTATTTTTCGAAGAACATTATTTTAGAATGGCAGCTTCATTTTGTTTAATGAAGCTTACACCACCTGACATTTTTGATATAGATCATTTTAAATCACTAATACGTGATTTGTTGATGAGCAATAACATGAATCACTCAGCTCGTGTTCGAATATCCTTTTTTAGATGTGATGGAGGGTATTATTTACCTATGACAAATAATACTCATTTTTTTATTGAATCAGAAGTGATAGATCAACACCAATATATATTAAATAAAAAAGGGTTACGTATTGGTGTTTATAAAGATAACTTTTTACCTAAAAATGTTTTAGGGAGTTTAAAAACAAACAATAGATTAATTAATATTTTAGCGTCTATTTATGCTAATGAAAATAACTATGATGATTGTATATTAATGAATGAGTCTAAAAACTTTGTTGAAAGCATATCAGGTAATATTTTTATTGTGCAAGATGGTGTTATTAAGACTCCATCTTTAGAAGAAGGATGTATAGATGGGGTCATTAGAAAAATACTTATAAATCAATCTTCATTTCAAGTTATAGAAAAAGTGATTTCTTTTTCAGATATTCTGAATGCAAATGAATTGTTTTTAACTAATGTTATTTCAGGTGTTAAATGGATTCATAGTATGAATAATTCAATATACACCAATAGTGTTTCAAAAAAAGTAATAAACTATTTAAATAGATATATGGGTCTAGTTTAAATGAAAATCAGATGGAGCTGTTGCCCATACTTCATAGTCTTTATTAATTTCAACTAATATGTTTGACCAATTTAATTGTTGATGTAATTTGGTTAAGTCTATATGATGAATAATCCATGACCCTTCCTCGATTTCATATTTTAATTGATCTTTTTCCCATCCAGTATATCCTGTGAAAAATAAAATATCTTTTTCACAGATTTCTTGGGATTCCAATCCATGTATGACATCTTGTGTTTCGCCACCCCAAAAAACACCATCTTTTATTTCTTGACTATCTCTAATTAAATCAGGGTATTTATGAATAAAAAATAGACTTTCTTTATTGTCTACAGGCCCTCCATATTGTATCTTTATATTAGTCGGCGGAATTTTTTTTATAAGTGCATCTAACGTGGCTTCAGTTTGTTTGTTCATAATAAAGCCGATAGTTCCATTATAATTGTGTTCTACAATTAAAATAATGGTCTTCTCAAATCTTTTATCTTCGATAAAAGGTTTTGAAATTAATAAGCTGCCTACTTTAACTTCTGTTTTCATGACGTTAATATATAAAATATTTTATATTAAATTTAGATCATATAATTTATTATAATGAAAAAAATACATAACATTAGAACAAATTACCAATTTGGTTCACTTTCAAAATCAGACCTTGCATATTCTCCTATCAAGCAATTTAAAGATTGGTTCTCTCAAATTATTAACTTAATGACAGAGCCTACTGCTATGACTCTTTCTACTTATAGTAAAAGATATGGTGTTGATAGTAGAATTGTGTTATTAAAAGAGATAAAGCAAGATGGTTTTATTTTTTATACAAATTATAATAGTGTCAAGGGGAAACAAATATCTTCAAATAATAATGTTTCTCTTTCTTTTTTTTGGCCAGAATTACAAAGACAAGTGCGTGTTAATGGGTTAGCTTTTAAGTTATCAGATGCATACTCAACTCGTTATTTTAAAAGTCGTCCAAAAAAATCTCAAATTTCAGCCTGTATTTCTCAGCAAAGTGAAGTTGTTCTTAGCCGAAATCTTATGGAAAAACAATTTAATCTTATGTGTCAGCAATTTAAAAACAAATCAATTCCAAAGCCGGATTATTGGGGCGGATATAAAGTTAAGCCGTCCTGTATTGAATTTTGGCAGGGTAGAAAAGATAGGCTACATGATAGGTTTATATATGAAAAGAAAGACAAAAAATGGGTGATTAATAGACTTTATCCTTAGATATTTCTATTGTTTTCAATTCTTTTTTATTTTTTAAAAAACCATTGATAAATTCTTGACCTGTTAATTCCTTCCCATTTTCAGTTTTTATTTTATCGACTAAAAAAGATTTGTCTAATTTTTTTATCTTAATTGTATTGTCGGATGTGTCTATAGAAATTTCAATATTTTTATTTGCCTTGGAATCATTTGATGCTTCTTGTTTAAACTGACTAACCCTAATAATTTTAATATTTTTTTCAATTGGATCAGATTTCTTGCTAATTATATCCCATTTTGTTCTTACTCCAGGTGGGGACATGCCCCTAATAAAATTATAGATCTCTAGTAAGCTATTTTTTGCCCAAAATGTATTATTTGCTACCAGATCATCTTTATAAATTTTAGGAGCATATTGTACATTTTGACTGAGATTATTTTTTTGTGGTTGTCTTTTGTGCTGATTTTTGAGCACTTTTTGTATTGTATCTTTTATTATTTCATAACTATGTGTCATTAATATGTCATGTAGGTCATCTGCATGCCAATCTTTTTTGATCATAATTTTTGATTGTAAAATAATGTCACCAGTATCAATTTTGTCATTTATAAAAAATGTTGTTAATCCAGTTTCTTTTTCACCATTGATAATGGCCCAGTTAATGGGTGCCGCTCCTCTGTATTTTGGTAATAAAGAAGCATGTAAATTAATGGTGCCTAGTGTTGGGATTTCAAAGAGGATTTTTGGCAATTTTTTAAATGCAACGACAACCATTAAATCAATTTTTAATTTTTTTATTTGATTAATAAATATATTATTTGATAAATCAATTGGCTCAAATACTTTGATGCCTTTGGATTGAGCTTCTTTTTTTATAGCAGACATTTGCTTTTTTTGTCCTCTGCCTGATACTTTGTCGGGTATAGTAATCACACCAACTAAATTATATCGTAATAATTTTTGATGATCAAATATTGAGTTTAGAGATGTGATAGCAAATCGAGGTGTGCCACAAAAAAGAATATTTTTTTTCATAAACTATTTAAAATAAAATCGACTCTTTTATTAATGTTTAATTTTGGAACTTCGATTATATTGTAATTATATTTTAAAAAAGCTTGTCTCAAAAATAAATCTATTTTTTTAGCTTTTTGATAATTTTCAGGTCTTAGATTTGTTTCTTTGTATATATCTTGCCAATTAGGTGTATAGAAAACATGTTTCATGTATCGATATTTATGAATCATTTTATCCCATTCTAATGGATATTTTTCGTTCCACATATTTAGATAAGCAATAACATCAATGGTACTTCTATCAAAAAATATTAATTGCTTTAATATATCTTCATCATTATTGGCAGCATTCTTAGTTGTCAATTCATTATATTGATCGAGTCTTTTTTTAAAAATATAATTACTTAATTGAATTCTAGTTTGTTTTTTATTTAGATCAGATGGGTTTATTTCTTTCCGTGTCAGATATCCTCGATTTTTTAATTCATTAATAATAGTTGTTTTTCCACTGCCAGGTGGACCACTTATGATTATTTTATTGTTTTTCATCATTACTAATTTACATTTTATTTATTTTTATTGAATTATTTATATATCAAATGATTCCTATTAAAGAAACATTTTTATCTATACAGGGGGAAGGCTATTATGCAGGCCAGTCTTCATATTTTATTAGAACTCAAGGGTGTGATATTGGATGTCACTGGTGTGATGAGCCTGATTCTTGGTCAATGAATGAAGGTGTAAACATGTCTTTTAATACTTTGGTTCATGATATACAAAAAACAAACACGCAGATTATTATTTTTACAGGTGGAGAGCCATTGATGCATGATTTGACAAGTGTCTCGGATAATATACGTAATTATGGATATAAATTACATCTAGAAACTTCTGGTGCATATCCTTTAAGTGGCCAATGGGATTGGATAACTTTGTCACCAAAAAAAATCAAACCACCATTATCTGAAATTTACCCTTTTGCCTCAGAGTTGAAGATAATTATTTACAATAATAATGATTTTGATTGGGCAATAGATCAGGCTAGGAAAGTTAATAAATCTTGTTTGCTATATCTGCAACCAGAATGGAGCCAGATAGAAAAAATGAAATCAAAAATATTTAATTTTTTATCACATAACCCAAGGTGGAAGTTATCGTTGCAAATGCATAAATATTTAAATATAAAATGAGGATTTTATTGTTGTTTTTAAGTTTGTTTGTTCTTACAAGTTCATTTGGACAAAATCAATGTAAAAGGGCAGATAGGAAACTAAAAAAAGTGGAAAAACACATTGTTTCTGGTGCTCATGATGATGCTATGAAATTATTATTAAAAATTGAGCGTACGTGTGATGACTCTTTTTTTAATTGTGCAGTTGGGGATATTTATTTTATGTTTCAAGAATTTACTAAATCTTATTTTTTCTATTTACAGTGTTATGCTTTTAATGGTTTGATAGATTTTAATACTTTATCTCTCTCTAATTTTTTAGAAACGGCTTATTTAACAGGTAATTATAATGTTTTTGATGAAGTGATTAATTGTGATGATTTTAATTTAAATATAACAGCTAATACCTATTTAGATAAGCTAATCAAAAAAAATAATTTTGCTTTTCATCAAAAAAAAGACTCAGTATTCTTCGCTCCTGTACTTTTAAGTATTAATTCTGATAAGGATGAATACTTTCCATCAATGCCAATTGATACAACTATCATAATATATACTTATAGGAATAAGGATTTAAAATTTCAAGACGAAGACTTTTATATTTCTAGGAATCAAAATGGTATTTGGTCAAATCCTCAAAAATTAGGTGATAATATCAATAGTGATTATCGAGAAGGCTCTTTGTCTGTTAGTTTGGATGGTCAAGATGTATTTTTTGCCTCTTGTCATAGGCCGGATAGTTATGGCGGTTGTGATTTATATTATTCAACATTGATTAATGATACTTTATGGTCTCAGTCATATAATCTAGGCTCTAGTGTTAATAGTAAATACTGGGAGTCTCAGCCTTCTATCTCTGCTGATGGAAATTTTTTATTTTTCACAAGTAATAGAGATGGTGGTTATGGTGGTTCAGATATTTGGATGTCTAGAAAATATAATAATGCTTGGTTGAATCCTGTTAATTTAGGACCATTTATTAACACATCTTCAGATGAAGCTACTCCATTTTTACATTATGATAATCAAACTTTTTATTTTTCTTCAAAAGGTCATGATGGATTTGGTGGATTTGATTTATATGTTACACATATGGATAGTCTTGGAAATATTCACCCAGCAACTAATTTAGGTTATCCAATTAATACTCATTACGATGAGTCAGGATTAATTGTAGCGAGAGATGGAAAAAAAGCTTACTATAATGCTGATATAAGCGGAGATTTAAATATATATTCCTTTAATCTACCAGATAAGGCTCATGCTAATTCGGTGGCTATTATTAATGGTCTTGTGATAGATTCTATAAGTAGATTAGGCGTTCAGGCTGATATTTTTATTGAGGATTTGAATCATGTTAATTCATATCATTTAAATTCAGATCATTTAGGTGTATTTTCTTTCATCATGCCTATTGAATCTGCTTTTTCTATTACAGTCTCTTCTGAACATTATAATTTTTATTCAGAGAATTATTCTCTTGGAAAAGAAGAGTATGTTAAGGATCTTTCTATTGTTCTTGATAGATTAAATATTGGAAATAAGATTGATCTTGATAATATTTACTATGAATTCGATGATTTTTCTTTAAAAGAAGAATCTTTAATTGAGATTGAAAAATTTGCAAATTATTTGCTTGTCAATAAAACTATTCAAGTGCAAATAGAAGGACACACTGATAATATTGGGTCAGAAATATATAACTATAAATTATCCGAAAAAAGGGCAAGGTCAGTATATGAAGCACTGTTAAATTTTGGTGTCCCTAGTAGACAGTTAAGTTATCGTGGTTATGGTTATTCAATGCCTCTATCTAATGAAGATACAGAAGCAGCTCGATTAAAAAATAGAAGAACACAAGTTAAAGTTATTGGATCTTATGAATAATAAAATGATTATCACAGAATGCCCTAGGGATGCAATGCAGGGATTATCTAAATTTATTTCTACAAAGGATAAAGCTACATATATTAATTCTTTATTAAAAGTTGGATTTGATGTTATTGACTTTGGTAGTTTTGTTTCTCCTAAAGCTGTCCCTCAAATGAAGGATACTGCTGATGTGTTAAGCTTATTAAAGTTAAATCAAAGGACTTCACTATTATCAATCGTATTAAATAAAAAAGGTGCTGATCAAGCTTGTTGTTTTGAAGAGATAAACATGTTAGGTTACCCTTTGTCTATTTCTGAAATTTTTCAAAAAAAGAACTCTAATAAAAGTATTCGAGAGTCACTTGATGTGCTTGATGATATCTTAAATTTATGTATTAAGAACAATAAAGTGTTGGTTGTATATTTTTCTATGGCGTTTGGTAATCCATATGGCGAAAAATGGGATAAGGAAGTTCTATTTCATTATATTCAAAAAATAGAAAAAAAGGGTATTGTGCATATATCTTTAGCAGATACTATTGGTAATTCTGATAAATTCACCATCCAAAGTATTTTTAAGGATACTAATAAAAAGTTTAAAAAATTAAATATTGGATTACACCTACATTCACATCCAAATAGTGTTCATGAAAAAATTGAGTCTGCTTGGTTGTCGGGATGTAGAAGATTTGATGTTGCTATGAGTGGATATGGTGGGTGCCCATTTGCTCAGGATGAATTAATTGGGAATATCCCTACTGAAAAATTGTTAAATTTCTTGGCTCAATATAACATTGAACACTCTTTAGATTTATTAGCATTTGAAAATGCATATAACAAAGCAAGAAGTATTTTTATTTAACAGAATTAAGTAGTTGAATTGCTGCTAATGCACAATCAGCCCCTTTATTCCCCATTTTACCTCCAGCTCGATCAATAGCTTGTTGCTGATTTAAATCTGTTAGCACACAAAATATAAAAGGAATGTCAAAAATAATATTTAAATCTTTAATTCCATTAGTTACTGCTGTGCATATAAATTCAAAATGAGGAGTTTCCCCCTTAATTATACTTCCAATAACTATTACGGCATCACAATTAGATTTTTCTAATATTTTTTTTGCACCATATATTAACTCAAAACTCCCAGGTACTTCTAATGTTGTAATATTCTTTTTATTAACTCCATGTTGTGTCAATGTATCATGACAGCCATTATACAACTTTTTAGTTATGTCATTATTCCATAATGATCGAACTATACCGAACTTTTTATTTAATACAGTATTATTCTTTTGTTGATTAGGATCAGAAGAAATTTTCATTATTTTACTAGGCTATTTATATAGCATGCTATTGATATATTTATCCATTGCTTTTGCAGTTTCAGATTCAGGATAATCTTTTTTTATTGACTCATAGCACTTTATAGCATTTTCATAGTCTCCCTCCAGCTCATAAAGGTTCGCGCATTTTAATAAAGTAATTGGACTAGTTAGTGAGTTAGGGTATGTTTTAATAGCTTGCTTGTAATATTCGATGGCTTCTGTAGGTTGATTTAATTCAGAAAAAGCATCTCCGATTCCAATTTGCGCAATTGATACAAGTAATTGGTCATTGGATTTATATTCGTCCAAGATTTCGATAGCTTCTTTGTATTTGCCAATATTTAAATATGAAATACCTGCATAGTATTTTGCTAATGAACCTGATAGTGTGTTGGAATAATTATCGATGATATCAATTAATCCTTCGAATTCATTTGTTCCATTTAGGGCTATTTCAAATGAATCTTTTTCAAAATACTGTTCTGCTATAAATAATTGTTTTTGAGCTTTATTATTTAGTGGCTTTTGATATAAATTTTTATATCCAAAGGATGCTATAAAAACAAATACAATTAATCCAATTATTGATAATAAAGTCCGACTATTATCTTCGATAAATTGTTCAGTTTTAGTTAATCCTTGTTCTATATTTGCTAATTGCTTTTCTGTAGTATTCTTTTTTTTCATAAAAAATTTATTTTGCCGTAAAATTAAGTTATTTTATCATATTATTTTATATAAATAATTATGATTTTAAAATTAATATCATTAGTGAACTTTAAAAATCATGAAACTTTAAAGCTTGATTTTTCAAATCATGTAAATTGTTTTTTAGGTGATAATGGAGTAGGTAAAACAAATTTATTAGACTCGATTTATTATTTGTCTTTTTGCAAGAGTTATTATAATTCTTTTGAATCTGAGAATATTAAATATGGCGAAAAATTTTTCATGATCAAAGGAAATTTTATGGACAATAGGGGAATTGAAGTAGAAGTCAATATTTCTTTAAAGGGAAAGCAAAAACAGATAAAATTTAATGATAAAAAATATGATAAGTTATCAGAACATATAGGAAAAATACCGCTTGTTATTATTACTCCATTAGATAGTAACCTCATTTTAGGAGGTGGTGATGAAAGAAGACGGTTTATTAATAAATTATTATCACAGCTAGATAAAGAGTATTTATTTCATTTAATGTCATACAATAAAATTCTTAAGCATCGAAACACTTTATTAAAAAGTGGTCAATCTGTATCTTTGAACCAAGACCTATTGTCAACCTATGATCAAAAATTATGTGATTTTGGTAATAAAATTTACTTAAAGCGTAAAGAATGTGTTTCAAGGATTATAGATAGTGTTCAGAATTATTATAATTTTATTTCAGATAAAAAAGAACATGTCAACCTTTTATATAAATCAGATTTAAATGAGACTAAATTTGAAGATTTATTGCTTAAAAATAGAGTCAAAGATCAAGCTCTCATGTTTACTAGTGGTGGTGTTCATCGTGATGATTTTATCTTTACTTTAAATTCTCATAGTTTAAAAAAGTCAGGATCTCAAGGTCAACAAAAAACATTCTTAATTGCATTAAAATTTGCATATTTTGACTTATTAAAATCTAGTTTAGGCATCACTCCTTTATTATTATTAGATGACATCTTTGACAAACTAGATCATAATAGAGTTGAAAAAATTATAAGAATACTAAATAAAAATGAATTTGGTCAGATTTTTATTACTGATACTAGTTTTCAAAGAATTGATTCTATTATTGATAAAGTGAATAGTAGTTGTAAATATTTTATGTTTAATATAGACGGTTTATATGAAGAGAAATTCAAAAAGTAAAAAAATTGGTGAATTGATTTCTAATTTTTTTCAAGTCACTAAAAATCGTAAACCTACGAATTTTCATAATCTATGGAAACGTGTTGCGGGTGAAAAGTTAGTTTCCGAGACATATAATATTAGATATAAACAAAATACTTTATATATCAGTGTTAAAAATCCTTATTTGAAATTAGATTTAATATCTAAAAAAGATAAATTCTTGAAAAAAATAAATCTATTGAATCCTAATGTTAAAAGGATTGAGTTTGATTAATTAAATTATTTCATCATTATCAAAATGAAAAGCAGCTTCAATAGCAGCATTTTCATCACTATCTGATCCATGAATAGCATTAGCGTCAATAGATTTTGCATACATTTTTCTAATAGTACCTTCTTCAGCTTCTTCTGGGTTAGTGTTCCCAATGAGGGCTCTAAAATCTAATACAGCATTTTCTTTTTCTAATATTGCAGCTACTATTGGTCCAGAGGTCATGTAGTTAATTAAATCATTAAAAAAAGGTCTTTCTTTATGTATTTGATAAAATTCTTTTGCAGCTTCAGTTGATAACTGTCTCATTTTCATCGCGACTATTTTAAATCCTGCTTTTTCTATTTCTGCTAATATTAAACCTGCATATCCATTTTGAATTGCATCGGGCTTAATCATTGTAAAGGTTCTATTGTTTTTCATTTTTATTATTTTTGCTCGAATTTAATTAAAAAATCATGATATAACAATATCATAATTTTATATTCTTATTTTTGACTTAATGTTCCGTGTTGATTATTCTTTTATTCAGAATTTCTTATCTCAGAAGAGAAATATAATTATTACCACTCATAAAACTCCGGATGGTGATGCTCTCGGTTCGTCTTTAGCTTTGTTACATGTTTTAAAAACTAATCATAATGTAAATATCATTGTACCTAATGATTATCCACATTATTTAAAATGGATGCCAGGTAATGATGATGTGCTGATTTATGAGGAGAATGAAGAGCAGTCAGATTCATTAATCAACCAATCAGATCTTATATTTTGTTTAGATTTTAATAAATTATATAGGGTAGATACGATGTTTAATATATTAAATAATAATAATTCGTATAAAATTATGATTGATCATCACCAAGATCCAGATTCTTTTTGTGATCAAATTTTATCAGATTCTTCTGTTGCCTCTACAGCAGAATTAATATATGATTTCCTTATTAATTTGGATTATTGTTTAGACAAAGATATAGCTACTTGTCTTTATACTGGAATTGTGACTGACACGGGTAGTTTTAAATATCCAAATGTTACAAAAAAAACACATGAAATAATTAGTGCTTTATTACATTTCAATATTGATCACTCATTTATTCATCAGCAATTATTTGACTCACAGAATCAATCAAGATTATTGTTATTGAAAAGAGCGTTAGAGACTTTAAAGTTATTTAAACATCAAAAAACTGCTTTGACCTTTTTGACTGCAGAGGATTTGCTAAATGCTGACTATAAGAAAGGTGATACTGAAGGTTTTGTGAATATGCCACTTAGCTTAAATGATATTATATTTTCAGCATTTTTCATTGAATTTAAAGACGGTATTAAAATGTCTTTTCGATCTCAAGGTGATTTTGATGTTAATGTGTTTGCTAAAAAATATTTTAATGGAGGGGGGCATAAAAATGCTGCTGGTGGTGTCTTAATGGGAAAAAAGATGGTGGATGCAATTCAATATTTTTCTGATGTACTTGACTCTTTTTCAAATGACATTTAAGGTATGGTATTTATTCGGAATTTGCCTCTGTATTGTAATACTGTTTGGTTGTCAACAGAATTATCAAAAGCCGATACAGACGGATGCCAATGATCCAACAATGGACTTTTTTATTCATGCTAATAAATTTATTATTCAACAAGAAGAAAAAAAAATTGATTCGTTGTTAGCATTATCTCCCATTTCATTTTTAAAAGATCCAACAGGTATTCGAACTTATATTAATAAAAAAATAGATGATCCTGAATTATTTAAACCAGAAGATGGAGATAATGTACTTGTGGCATATAATTGTGTGATTTTTGATCATGTTAATAATCTAGCAGATGATGTCTTGGTTGATACAATAGGTTTTAAAATAGGATATTCTAAACAAATGCGAGGTTTAAATTATGCAATTAAATTACTTAAAGTTGGTTATAAATCAAAGATTATAATACCTTCGTACCTTGGATTTGGAATGTCAGGTTACGGCAAATCGGTACCTCCTTATTCTACATTAATATTGAATGTTGAACTATTAAATATAGAAAAATGAAAAAAATAGCTCTTTTTATTACTGTTATATTAAGTTTTTTGTTTATATCTTGCGCAGGAACTAAATTGGATGATGGTATGTATGCAAAAATAATTACAACAAAAGGTGATATTACATTATCTCTTTTTTATGATAAAACCCCTTTGACAGTTGCAAATTTTATATGTTTGTCAGAAGGACTAATGCCGGATATTAAAAAACCTTTTTATGATGGTTTAAAGTTTCATAGGGTCATTCCTGATTTTATGATTCAAGGTGGGTGTCCACTTGGTAATGGTACTGGGGATCCTGGTTATAAATTTCCAGATGAATTTGATCCAGAATTAACACATGATGGACCTGGTATTTTATCCATGGCAAACTCTGGGCCCAATACGAATGGTTCACAATTTTTTATTACACATAAAGAAACTCCTTGGTTAGATGGGAAACATTCTGTATTTGGTAAAGTTGCTGATGAAGCTAGTCAGTCAGTTGTTGATGCCATTGTTCAGGGGGATTCTATTATTAGAGTTGAAATATCAAGAGTAGGTAAATCTGCTAAAAAATTTAATGCATTAAAGGTCTTTAATGAGGCAAAGGAAGCATCTGAAAGACTAGAGTTAGAGAAAAAACAATTGATGGAAGAAAAGTTAGAGTCAGTTTCTCAGGATGCTGAAACTACAGATAGCGGTTTAAAATATATTATGTTGGAAGAAGGCACAGGTAACTCTCCTATGAGCGGACAGAACGTTTCTGTTCATTATACCGGATATTTACTTGATGGCACTAAATTTGATTCTTCTTATGATAGGGGGGAACCTATTACCTTCCCATTAGGTCAAGGACGAGTGATAAAAGGTTGGGATGAAGGGATTAGTCTTTTAAAGGTCGGAGGTAAAGCCAAATTCATTATACCTCCAGATTTAGCTTATGGTAGTAGAGCTATCGGTCCTATCCCTGCTAATTCAATTTTAATATTTGAGGTTGAACTTGTAGATATTGTTGATTAAATTAATATAACTAACATAATAGAATATGTATCTTTCACATTATATTTTTTATATATCATTTTTTCTTATTTCTTGTCTGTTTTCTCAGTCTAATAAAGTTATTTCAGGCCCAATGTTATCATATATTGATGGTTATTCTACCCAAATATGGCTTTTATTAGATTCTGAGGTTAAAACAGTAGAGATTGATATTCGAGATTATGAGAATGATAAGTTGTTAGAGTATGATTTCGATGTTATTAATCCACATGATTTAGATGAATTTCCGTTTACAATTCAATTAGAAGCACTATCGCCTAATAAAGAATATATCATGTCGGTTTTTGTTGATGGAGTTTTTATTAAAGAGATGGATCTTTTTACTAGGAGACCTCATTTAGATGATCTTCAGTTTTTAATCAGTTCTGATTTAGGTAATCCGTCACCAGATATTTTTTCTCATATGAGTAATACACACTCTGATTTTATGGTATGGCTCGGAGGTCATGTTTCTTCTGAAGGGGCAATTGATTTAAGTAACCTTATTTCAAGTTATACAGATGTTCGAAAAGATGCTAAATTAAATCATTTTATGAGTTCAACCCCTCAAATATCTACTTGGGGTGAGTTAGATTATGGTTTGGATATAACCGCTCCTTTTTCACTAAAAAAAACTGCTTATAATGCATTTACAATGTTTTGGCCGAACTCTTTAAAAAAAACATATAATTATACATTTTTTGATTATGGCACTTATCAAAGATATACGTATAATGATGTTGATCTTTTTTTATTAGATGCTATGACGTTTAGAACTGAAGATAAATCTGTTTGTTATGGTGATAAGCAAATTGAAAGAATGTTTCAAGAAATGCAAAATACAGGTGCTACTTTTACTGTTATAGCGAGTCCATTACCATTTACTTTTGACACAGAGGATGCTTTTTTAAATTACCAGAGAGAATTTAACCACTTTTTATATAGGTTGGAAATGTCTGATCTAGATGGAATTGTTTTAATTAGCGCTGGAGGAAAAATTTCTACAGCTATGAATACATATAATTGGTCTGATGAGATTACTAATAAAGAATTATCTATTTCTGAATTTAATTTTTGTCCTTTGAATATGGATACCTATTCATTAATTAATGTATCCGGGAAAGCTGGTTATCGTGTTTTTTCATTTGAAACGTACAATGAGAATGGAACTTTAGTGTATAGAAAACAATTATATCAAAATCAGCTAAAGTTGTATTAAAACAAGCTCATTCAGGCTACATTTTGTTATATATTGCAAGGTGAGATATCTTTTTTTTAATTGTTTTAATTAATTTTAAGCGATTATTTTATAATAAATAACAGATATTTATTTTAAAAATTTCTTTTTTATAGTCCCATTATCATAAATTTCTAATTGGAATCCTTTTTGATTAGATATATCTCTACCTAGAATGTCTATTTTTTTAACTAATGTATTGTTTAAATATTTATTTTCATGAATACTTAGACACCAGTGATCTTCTAAAATACCATCAATATTGACAATTGATTCAGAATTACAATTACCATTATTAGCCCATGTTGCATTTGGCCATCCAGGGATAGAAAGAATTGGTAATTCATCTTCACAAAAAGAGCCAATAAGTCCTTCAGTTTGGCCATTTCCATCTACATCAACTCCAAAAAGATCTCCAGCACATTCATTTCCACAACCATCAGCATTAACATCTAACCACCACATGCCTGGATATTCACATGTCTCATTGTCTTCGATAGTAGCATCTGGATTATAATTACATGCTGCATCATCTGTGCACCCCAAACATGAGTAGTTATCACATGATTGATCATTTACTGTTGCATCTGGATCATAATTACATGCTTCTGGATCTGTACATCCTGGAGCAGCCCATAATAAATCATCAATTATGTAAATTATCCCATTACATGCTGGGATTTCACTTATAATACTAATGTTATCAATTGTAGCATTACCAACAATAACATCTGAACTAATTGGGAAATAGAATTCTGCTTGATTTCCATCTAGCATAGTGAGCAGTGTATTTGTGTTTTCGGGATCTAATATTAGTTCGCCTGGATGAATATAATAATTTATATAGGTTATTAATGGATTCATCAGTCCTCCAACGAGTGGTGCTGCAGATTCGTTTTCGACATCTACTCCTGGAATAAATACCGTATACACCATGTCTTCATCGCAATTAGCTAAAAAACTTAATTCCTCTTCATTCTGATTCCATGCAAGCAACTGAAAATATTGATTTACATTGTCATTACTTGAAACTTCATCAAAGATAGAGTTCTCACCATTTTGTGAGAACCCTATGTTTGATAATAATATGACTATTAATAATAATTTCTTCATTTAATAAAATATTTTTTTTCAACACTGCCATCATCATATATTTGGAATAGAATTGTTTGATTTGTATTGATATTGATTTCTCTTCCAGTAATATCTATAGTATTAACTAATTTTTTATCAGTTCGATTTTCATTAATACTACATGTGTTTGTATCTGATGAAAGATCAAGAGCTGCATGTATTCTAGGACAAATAAACTCCTGAATCATATTAGCAAATGCAAGTCCTTTTTCTTCAGACATGTCTGGGTTATCAGTTGTTGACTGGCAAGCATATGTTTCTGCAGTAATACCTTCTGGAGCTAGTGGGTTATTTACCGCAGCTTGTGGATATCCAAAAGGATCGTTTGGATCATTATTCCACCAATCCCAAGGAGATCCTTGCTGTCCCCAAGGGAAAAAACAAGAGCTTACTGGGCCACCACATCCATTACAATCATCAGCAGTTAATTGATCACCTGTAGGCGCCACTATTGGAAAAAGACCTGGGTATACATCATGTCCTTCAAATATCAAAACTGGATTACCTTCATCATCAAAAACAGGGCTGCCAAAGTCATTTATAGCTTGTACTTGCAGAGCAGAATTAGCTGAACCATCTCCATTGCCATACCATGTGTCAGTAACTTCCATGCTTAATCCCTCAAAGGCATCGTTATTACCGTATTCACTAGATAATCGTTGTATTACAAGTGAGCCATGTGCTTCGACCACAAACTCGTTTGTTGTTGGGACAATGATATCACCTACTTCATATGGTCCAAATTCATCTAAATAGCAGTGCATACTAGCAATTGCTGGCTCTCCTTGATCAATCCAAGAACTATCGGGCAATGCTCCACCAATATTAAAAGCCATATCTATATGTGAACTATAGCCTAAGTGGTTTGGCATACAAAGTTGTACATCTGTTGCATCTGGTGTGCCATCTCCATCGATATCTAGAGAAGGAAGAACTCCAGAAGATGTTGCACTTAGATTCCCCATAAATTCAGGTATTATATATGGAACAGCATCAGGCTGACCATCACCATCTATGTCCATAGAGGTATCCATAAATTTAGGTAATGTTAGTTCTGTTTCGTAGTCATTTAATGTAGCTGCTGCTAGAGAGATATATCCACCTGTCCCAAGACCACCTACAGCTATTTTACAAGATATCCCATATGGATTGCCATCTTCTGCTACAGATTTTCTTAGGAATCTTGTTGCTGTTCTGGTGTCTTGTAAGCCTCTATATGCAGCCTGGATCAGAGTTCTTCTTCTTACATTTTCATCGTCAGATGTTGGATTCCAACCTAGTCGATAGCCTAAAGCTATTGCGACATATCCTTTTTTAGCAAATTGCATACATTGCTCTACGATAGCGTTATCTGTTTTGCTACCAGTAGCTTGACCATTTAATATAAGCGGCAAGAAACTACCAGTATGCAATAAGATAACTACTGGTCTATTTGTTTCAGTGTCACCAACTGGAGTATAAATATCCATTGTTAAATCTTGTGTAGTTGGTGGTTGACCTAATAGGGTAGGGAATACTGTTACATTATTTCCGTAAATAACATCGGAGTTAACTTCTACTTCCGAAAAAATATTGTCAATATATCTTTCTTGACTAAAAGTATTCTGAGTAAATAAAATTAATAGTGATAAAGTTATCAATAGTAGTCTTTTTTTCATGGTTTAAATTTTAATTATTAAATTATTTTAATGCAAGATAAAATAATTCATTAAGATGATGGCTAATTCTAACTGTAATTTTTACTAATAGTCAAAGGTTAGAGAGATATATAATAGTCGTCCAATTGTTGGCCCACCATATGCTTGATATATTTGATTATTTAATAGATTTGAAGCTCCAATTTTAGCAGTTAATTTATTTTTCCTATCATTATATCCTCTGATATTAAATACTCTATTAATTTGTGAGTCAACGAGTCCATAACTCGGAACTTGTCCTGTAAATTGAGGAGATCCCTCAAAGACAAATTCTTGTTGCCATTTGTAGTTGACGGATATATTATATTCATTATTATTCAATAATAATTTGTTAGATAGCCCAATATTAAATTTATGCTCTGGTGTATTATATGCAGGGATAATGGGATCTTTACTGTCTTCATTAATTAATTTATTCCATGAGTAATTACTATTGATGGCCGTTCTTTCATTCATGTAGTAATTTAAACCTATACTAAATCCCTGTGCAGTTACTTTTCCGGTTGCATTAGCTGCGACTCTATATACTTGTATGGAAGGTATTGAAACTGTTAAATAATCTTCAATTTCTTGCCCCACATATTCAGCCCAACCTTCATCTACATCTTCTTGTGTTGCAGGTTGAGGTTCAGATAAAGCACCACTTTTATATGTTGCTCCAATTTGATAACCTATAAAATTCTTATATATCGAATAATAATAACTTGCATCAATATATAGTTTGTCAAATAAAGTGGTTCTAAATCCTATTTCTGCAGTTTGTACTTGTTCAGGCTGAATAGGATTGACTCTTATGAAGCTACCTTTTAATGCATTTTGATTATATGTGCCAAGTTCATTTTCTCCTCTTAAGTAAGAAAGTAATGAGTCTATACTTACAAAATATTGATCAAATCCAAATCCATTAAGATTTCCAAGTAAGGTCGCTTGTCCTTGATTGTAGTCAAAATATTGATCTGTTAATGTTGGATTTCTGACTGCTGATGAAAGTGATAATCGAATAATATCTTTTTCATTTGGTTTATAAACTAAAGATGTAGCTGGTGAAAAAACATAATCAAAATTTTCATTTTTATCTACTCTAGTTGTTGCACTGACTAGTAATGTTTCACTAAATAATTTGTGATCATATCCAAGATAAATACCATATTCATAATTTTTAATGCTCAAAGCGACAGTATCTATATAAGCAATGTTTGGAATCATGATTGTGTCATAGCCTAAAAATGCTCCACTAATAGGATCAAATGCAGGTGTGATAGATTCTGTGAATACAGTGTCTCCACTTTCATTGAGTTCATATACATCGATATAATCATATCCATCATTAAATATAGATCCATCTGAATCAGGTGAATATATTCGAGCATTTGCTCCTATTGTAAAAAGGCCATATTGTGTATCTATTTTTTTTTCTCCATGGATATGATATAGGCTAGATTTATCATAAAATTGTGTCCCCCCTATTAAATTACCATATTTGTCATATCTTGTTTGTGTAGTGATTTCATTAAATAGTGTATTAAATTCTTCTGTGCCAGGCTCTATAAAAGCATAGCCTAAGTTACCAACATAATTGTTAGCATTTTCTCTTGCTATTTCATGATATTGTGCTAATAGTTCTGGATTCATTGATAATATCTCCTGTGTTTGATTAATCCAGTCGACAAGATTGCCATCCCATTCAGTTAATGGAATATAATCGGTATTAATTAAATCTTGTTCCATTAATGGTATTATGTCGGTATTCCAGAAGGTTCCATATTGTGTATACCAATCTGTATTATTTGTTCCTTTTTCAAGTAATGCCACTGCAGTTGCTACCGCATCATAAGAATCACCAGCATCTTCATGAGTCGAATATATCCTAATAAAAAAATCATCATTTCTTTTTAATTCAATTCTATTTTGAAAGAATTGGATATTTTTTAAACTAATTCGATTGTCTCCTTGATAAATTGTAGTACCATTTCCATAGTTAAACGAATAAATAAATTCATTTTTATGTTTTCTTAAATGTATTGCAGTATTAAATTTCAAATTTTCTGTATTATAGTCTACTAATTCAGAGTCTAGGTATCCATTTCTATGCACTGTTCCCATCCCAGGTTTGCTTGTAAATAAAAAAGTTCGATTATATTCATCTCCGTAGATATTGACAGCATCATAGCCGCCAGGGTTATTGATCGATGATTCAGTATCATATGCTGGATTGAAATTGTTTGCCTCCCAATCATTTGCTTTCATATATTGAAGATTAATTTTAAATCCAATCTCTGTATTGTTTTTTAATTTTCTACTAGAAGCATATCTAAAACAATGTTCTCTTAATAGTTGCTCTCCCATTTTAAATTGGTAACTAGTTCCAGGGAACATAAAAGGGTCTTTAGTAGACATACTTATTACTCCGTTAAAT
Organism: Flavobacteriales bacterium; assembly: GCA_002722215.1. Lineage (GTDB taxonomy): Bacteria > Bacteroidota > Bacteroidia > Flavobacteriales > TMED113 > SP256. The sequence continues at coordinate 30,556 of PBKX01000022.1, forward strand.
GCATTAGGCCCATATAATGCGGAATTTGCACCTACAATAATTTCGACCCCTTTTGTATCTAATTCAGTTGTGCCTAAAAAGTTTCCTAGCGAAAAATTTAAACCAGGAGATTGATTATCAACTCCATCTATAATTTGTAATGAACGCACTGGTGATGTACTATTAAAACCTCTTGTGTTAATAATCTTAAAGCCTAAACTAGCTGATGTTAAATCAACTCCTTTTAAATTACCAATACTTTCATAAAAAGTTGAAGAAGGGGCTTCTCTTATGGCCGTGACATCCATTGCTTCTATTGTGACAGGAGATTGTTTTAATTTCTCTGTTAGTCTAGTATCTACAACATTAATTTGACTTAGTATTAGTTTGTCGGGTATTAATTTTATCGTCAAGTTAGTCTTATTTTCTGCTACTTCTAATGTAAATTTAGAATAACCCATATAGGAGCATTCTATGTTAATAGGTAATGTATTATATTCAAGTGTAAAATTTCCATTAAAATCAGTTGATGTCCCTCTGTTTTCTCCTATTACAATGATACTCGCTCCAATTAATGTTTCTTGTGTCTCATTATCTATAACGTTTCCAGTTATAATACCCTGGGAAAAACTATTATGGCTAAAGAATAAACTAATAAGCAAGATGATGTTTATGTAGTTGTACTTTTTCACAGAAAATTAGAAATTGGGTGAAAATTTAGATTCTTTATAAAAATCATCAATTACATTGATCACTTCATCAATATCATCTAGTAACATAAAGTTGTCAAAATCAGCTTGACTAATACATTTTTCTTTCTCTAATACTGTTGTTTTTAGCCAATCCAATAAACCTTTCCAGTATTCACTTCCATATAAAATAATAGGTATGTTTTGAATTTTTTCTGTTTGAATAAGTGTGATTGTTTCAAATAGTTCATCTAATGTGCCCACGCCACCAGGCAGAATTACAAAGGCTTGAGCATATTTGACAAACATTACTTTCCTTACAAAAAAATAGTTGAAATCAATACTTTTTTCATAATCAATATATTGATTAGGGGTTTGTTCAAAAGGTAATTCAATGTTTAGGCCAACAGATGCTCCTCCTCCTTCTTTAGCACCTTTATTTGCAGCTTCCATAATTCCAGGCCCTCCTCCTGTAATAATGCCATAGCCTTTTTTTGTTAATTTTTTTGATAACAGTGTAGCATCTTTGTAATATGGATTTGTTTTTTTTGTTCTTGCAGATCCAAATATAGAAATACAAGGCCCTATATTTGATAGTTTTTCAAAACCTTCAACAAATTCTGACATGATTTTGAAAACACTCCAAGTATTTTGATTTTTTGGTTTTTTCCAGGTTTTTTTAAATTCATTCATGTTGTGAAGATATTTCTTTTTTTAAAAAAAAAGCTGTTTGACTAATTTTATTCTTTAAAATTTCATGTAAATCCCCTTGAAAAACAATTTTCCCTCCTTTCTTTCCGCCGTTAGGACCTAAATCAATAATATAGTCTGCTTGTTTTATAATATCTAAATTATGTTCAATAATAATGACGGTATTACCTTTTTCAATAAGTAAATTAATGGATTTCATTAGTATTTGGATATCATAAAAATGTAATCCTGTGCTTGGTTCATCTAATAGGTATAATGTTTGGCCAGTTGATGTTTTTGATAATTCTGATGCCAATTTAATTCTTTGTGCTTCTCCTCCAGATAATTTGGTTGAAGATTGTCCTAATTTAATATAACCCATTCCAACATCTTTTAATGCTAGTAATTTCTTTTTTATTTTCGCAATTTTATCAAAGAAAACGACTGCCTCATCAACACTCATTTCTAAAACATCATAGATATTTTTTTTATTGTATTGAACTTCTAGAGTCTCTCTGTTAAATTTTTTACCTCTACATTGTTCACATGGAACTTCAATATCTGGTAATAATTTCATTTGGATAATAATACAACCATGTCCCTCACACTCTTTACACGTTCCTTCTTTTCGGTTAAAAGAAAACCGGCCTGATTGATATCCTCTAATTTTAGATTCCTTTAGATTTGCATATAAATGCCGGATATCTGTAAAAACACCTATGTATGTTGATGGATTTGATCTTGGTGTCCTGCCTATTGGACGTTGGTTAATATTAATAATTTTATCTATTTTGTCCACTCCCTCTATTGAAATATATTTATGTGGCTTTGTTTTAGACCTGTATAGTTTTTTGCTAATTATTGGATATAATGTCCCGTTAATTAGTGTTGATTTTCCAGAACCAGATACACCTGTCACTACTATTAGCTGACCAAGAGGTATTATTATATCAATATTTTTTAAATTATTTCCACTTGCTCCTTTTAATATAATTTTATGTTTTCTGTTAATTCTTTTTTTTTGTATAGCTTTTTTAAAACTTTTATTAGATAAGTATTGCCCTGTTAAAGAATCAGATTTCAATAACTCTTTATATGTCCCGCTAAAAGTAATTTCTCCACCTTGGTTTCCGGCACCTGGACCTATATCAATAATGTGATCTGCCGCCTCCATTATTGATTTATCATGTTCAACAATAATGATGCTATTTCCGAGCTGATTTAATTTTTTTAATGAATCTATTAGTAGATTATTATCTACGGGATGTAGTCCAATACTTGGTTCATCTAATATATATAACACATTTGTTAATTCAGAGCCTATTTGAGATGCTATTTTGATTCGTTGACTTTCCCCTCCTGATAAAGACGATGTTTGTCTAGAAAGTGTCATATAGCTCAAGCCAATATTGATTAAAAATTTTAATCTTTTTAATACTTCTTTAATGATTTCATCTGCAATAATTCGTTTTTCTGTCGGAATAGTATTAATAGTTGTTGTGCACCAATCCTTTAATTCATTGATATCATAATTTGCTATTTCTGCTATATTTTTTTTATTTATTAAAAAATGTAGTGATTCTTTTTTTAATTTTTCTCCCTTACAGTCTTCGCAAGGTTTTTCTTGAAAAAAATCGTTAGCCCATCTTAAAATTCTTTTTGATTTATTATGAGCGTATTGATCTTCAATAAAGTTAACAATGCCTTCAAAATCAATTTGATATTTTTTTGTAATACCAATATTTTTATTTTTGACTTTAAACTCATCTTTTATCCCATATAGAATTGCATCAATCCCATTTTGTGGAATATCTATAATCTTACTTTTTAAGTTAAAGTTGTATCTTTTTCCAATTATATTAATTTGTTGAAAAATCCAACTTTCTTGATATTCTCCAATTGGTTTTATAGCTCCATTTTGTATGCTTACATATTTATTTGGAATAATTTTTTCAATATCTATTATTTTACTTATGCCAAGACCTTTACATTTTGGACAATATCCTCTTGGAGAGTTAAATGAAAAAGAATTTGGTTCAGGGTTTTCATATGATATTCCAGATTTTTCACACGTAAAGTGTTGACTAAAGTATTTGTCTTTTTTTTGTATTATATCATTAATAACAATAATTCCTTTTCCTTCGTCAAGTGCCAGTTTAATCGAGTTCTCTAATCTTTTAAATGACCTGCTTGTAATTGTGAATTTATCTATTATGATTTCAATATCATGATTTTTATATCGATCTAATTTAAGGTTTGGAGACATGCTTATAATTTCATTATTAACTCGGGCTTTAACATATCCTTGTTTCAGTAATGATTGAAATAATTCACTATAGTGTCCTTTTCTTGATTTGATAATTGGCGCTAAGATGATAATTTCTTTATTTAGGTACTCTTTTTCTATTGTCGATAATATTTTTTTAGAATCTTGTTTTATCATCTTTCTTTTAGTAATAAAAGAAATAGGAGTACCTAGTTTAGCATATAATAACCTCAAGTAATCATAGATTTCTGTCCTTGTTCCAACTGTTGATCTGGGGTTATTAGTATTAGCTTTTTGATCTATAGAGATGACTGGACTTAATCCACTTATATGATCTACGTGAGGTCTTTCAAAATTGCCAATAAAACTTCTTGCATAAGATGAGAATGTTTCTAAGTATCTTCTTTGTCCTTCTTTATGTATTGTGTCAAATGCTAATGAAGATTTACCACTACCACTTAATCCTGTAAAAACAACAATCTTGTTTAATGGAATATTAGTACTAATATTTTTTAAATTATTTTCTTTTGCTCCAATAATTTTGATTGCCATTCTATTGTAGGATAATAATTTTTTGGTATTTTTTTAATTTGCTAGATGGTAATAAGTTATTCCATAATAATAAATCTTCTACCTTGGTATTATATTGTCTAGCAATTTGGAATAAGTCTTCTCTTGTTTCACATATATGGACAATTGTATCTATAGTATTTGAATATAGATACTTTTTTGAAGGTATTTTTAAATCATATATTTTGCCTTCTTTTTTTGATATTTTATTGTTTAAAATCCAAGGATTAAATTGTTTTATGATTTTGTAATTTATGCCTATTTTTAATGCAAATTCGGCAATATTGTAAATAGCACTATCTATTTTTAAAATAGATGATTCTGGAAAATCATAATAGTCATTATTGTTGAGAATAAAGCCATATTTTTCATGGTTTTCTATTATTTCTTTAATGGCAATAATTCTAAAAACATATCGATATGTTTCGTTATTCAGCATTAAATCATAGTAATTATTAACTTTTTGTAATTCAATTTCTTTTTTCAATCCATATTTGCCCATATTATAAGATGCTGCGGCTAAGGTCCAACTACCAAACTCTTTAAATGCGTTCTGTATATAATTGCAAGCTGATTGTGTTGATTTTTCTATATGATACCTTTCATCTATTTCACTATTTATTTCTAGGTTATATTCAATTCCAGTTTCTTTTAGAAATTGCCAGAATCCTTTTGCCCCAGAGGGAGAAGTCACTTGTTCTAATCCACTTTCTGCTACTGCTAAATATTTAAAATCATCAGGGATGTTATTGTCCGCTAATATTTTTTCAATAATTGGAAAGTATTTGTTTGATCTTTTGATAAGTAACATAGTTTTTGATTGCCAATATGTGTTCACTAATATTTCTTTATCTAATCGTTCCCTTATGTCTAATTTCTTTATTGGAACCTTTTCTCCTGCAAAATCTATATTTTCAGGAAGGTTAGTTGCGTAGATATTGTAATACTCATGATCTTCAAATTGAGCATATGTTACTTTAATGGTTAAAAAACATAATATGAGTATTATCGCAGATAAGTTTATTTTAGGCATTAATTTCATTGGATGTGATATATTTCTGAAGAGATATTCCATTGTTATCTTTTTTTGATATTATAGGATTCATAATTCCCCATGGAATCCCAATGTCCTTGTCATTCCATTTAATTGTATGTTCATTTTTTGGATTATATGGTCCAGAGCATTTATAAGAAAAAATAGTATTATCCTCTAGTGACAAAAAACCATGTGCCATGCCAGAAGGAACTAGCAGTCCAGTGTTATTATTCTTTAACTCTATGGTAAAATATTCACCAAATGTTTTTGATTCTTTTCTAATGTCGACTACTACGTCCAACACTTTTCCTCTAATCACACTAATATACTTTATTTGCCCATATGGTTGATTTTGAAAATGTAAACCTCTGATTACATTTTTTCTAGATATAGATATATTATCTTGTGAAAAATTAATATTTAAATTTTGATTTTGAAAGTTTGTATGATTCCATATTTCCATAAACTGACCTCTTTCGTCAGAGAAAATTTCATTTTTGATAATAAAAAGCCCATTTATGTTTGTTTGTATCTTTTTCATTTATTCAATGCTATATACATAGTTTTATGTGGTCCAATATCTTTGATGTGATAAATACCTTTTACACTTTTCATATTAACTGATTCATAAAAAGGTATTGCTATTAGTCTGGCATCACACCATAATAATGTTATTTTTTTACTTTTCAAAATATCAAGCCCTTTTAGAAATAACATTTTTCCAGCGCCTCTTTTCCGATACTCTTTGTGAGTAGCCATAGCCCTTAATCTATATTGACGCGTGTCAGTAAATTTTGAGTTATTTTCTTTAACAAATGTGCCAATGCTGATGACTTTATTATTAAGGAAAGTGCCTAGGTGGAATGTGTTTGGATCATTGTCGACAGATATTGTGTAATCATTGTGTTTGATATGTGGCCATAATACTGTTTTTCTGATCTCGTATGTGAGTGTTTTATTAATAATCTCGGTTTTCAAATCTTTATATTAATTTATAGATTTTTCAATATAAATGCTTCTTGATGGAAACGCAAAACTACTATTATGTTTTTCTACAATATCAATGATTTTATAGTTGATATCTTCTTTGGTGTTTATAAAGTCATCCCATTCAGTTGAGTTGACATAAAATACAATCATTATATCAAGTGAGCTTGCTCCAAATTCCATAAATCGTACTCTTCCATCATCATTGGTCATTGGATGCTCATTAATCATGTTTTGCACATCTTCTACAATACTTTTAATTGTTTCTTTTTTTGTGTCATATGTAAGTCCTATATTGAATTTTGCTCTTCTCACGGGTCGAAGTCCTAGGTTGTCAAGTTCTGCGTCTACCATTTTTTTATTTGGCACAGTGACTAAGCTTCTGTCAAATGTTCTTAAGCGAGTACTTCTAAATCCAACTTTTTCAACTACGCCTGTAATATTACCAATATTTACTATGTCACCTACCGTAAATGGTCTGTCCAAAAAAATAGTAAATGATCCCAATAAATTTTCTAAGCTTTCTTTGGATGCCATCGCGATCGCTATTCCTCCCACTCCTAATCCAGCAGCTAATGCAGTAACATTGACATTAAATATATTACCAATAATGATAAAAAATCCGAGTATAATAGTAATAATTTTAACAGAATCAATTGCAAATGGTATCAGTTGGTCATCTAATTTAGATTCTGTTTTATTTGCTCGATATTTTAATATTTCTCCAAATACATCTTCAATTTTTAAAAATAATTGAATAATTAATAAACATAATACTAATGAATAACCTTTCTTGAGGATCATTTTTAAGCCAAAAACATCACTTGGAGCTAGATCCCAATTACTTGGATAGTTTAATTGGTTAAAAGCAATATATATAAAAATCATAAATATGATGTTATTAATAGGCTTATTTAATTTTTCATTAAAATTACCTTCGATATTTTTTTGATTAATGATGTTTAGAATAAATCTAATAACACGTTTTGATATAAATCTTCTTATTATCAATGATAATAGAATAATTAATAAAAATGACATCCATGCTATAATAGGGTTGTCTAAAATTTGAAAATCTAGTGAAATCATAGTTTTTTTGTTAAACAATTAAGTTATATTTTTTGAAATATCATAATAAGTCTATTAGAAGATTCAGAATTATATTTATTAAGCGCATAGTCTCCAAAAGTATGTAGTAATTTCATCCTTGAATTTTTACTATAAATTATAAATTCTTTTTTTTGAATCATTCTTACTTTTTCTGTAAAACTATAACTATTTTCTGCATCTATGATGGATATATGTTTATAAATAAATTTTGTATCATGTGTTCTTTTAATATTGAATTCGATATTTTCTACTATTTTTTTTTCATTGACTTGTAGATTGTTGGCGACTTTGTGGACATTAAGAAAGTCAATTATGAAGTATCCATTTTTTTTTAATGCTTTTTCTACATTCTGAAAAACTTGTTGATTATCATCATTGTTTTCAAAATACCCAAAACTTGTAAAAAGATTTAATACCACATCATATTTTTCTTTGAAACTAAACCTTCTCATATCTTGCAGTTCGAATCTTAATGTTTCGTTTTCATATTTTTTTGCTTGAATTAAGCTTTGTTTGGATAAATCAATTCCTTTAACACGAAATCCTTTTTTATTGAGATATACAGCGTGTCTTCCAGTCCCACAAGCTAGATCTAAGAAAGTTTGGTTTTTTTTTACTGTGATAATGTTTAAAATATTATCAATAAAAAAAGCAGCTTCTTTAGAGTCTCGATTCTTGTATAGAATGTGATAGTATTGAGAGTCAAACCATTGTTCAAACCAGTTCATAGGTGTATGCTAAATTATATTTTTTTTCTCCAAGTCATTCCTGAAGATGGTGAATAGCTTGATATCCAGCCTAACTTTTTTAAATGCTTATGGTACTTAGATAGTGTTTCAATATCATTGCCTAGTTTTAACTCAAGTTTTTTGTCATAAAAATTTGGAAAATCATTTTTTTTATTTGTTCTTCTGCTCCAATTTCTAGTAGCGCTTTTCCAACATTTCATTGGGGCTCTTCCTACTTTCCAGCCTTTGGATTCATAATAATCAAACATTATTTCACTTTCATCCTCTGCTTTAATTTCTAGAAAATAATTTTTTAGCTCATTTAAGGTGGGTTTTTTAAATCGGGTTTTTTTAAATGCAATTATTTGTTTTTCTTTAGTTTGTTTTTTTGTGTCAATATTTTTCCCTTTTAATCCAATTGAAATATCAGGGTGAAGAATTTTAACCTCCATAGATCCATTTTTTTTAACTAGGACATCAATAAAATTGATCTTATATAAATTATTGATATTATTTTTGATTTTTGATATGGTTAGTCCGGTTTTTTCTTGAATTTCCTCCAGGGTTATTTTAAAATATTCTTTCCTTTTTTTCTTTTGATATTGCTCTTCCCAATCGATGAGTTCAGAGAGGATTAAGGTAGACTCTATACCAATTTGTTGTATTAACTTTCTGTGTAGAACAACATACTGCGAGCGTGGGAATAAAATATTTGAGGTGTTCATATATTAAACAAATGTATTAATACGAATAAATATTTCCAAAGTCTTATTTTATTTCAGGCAATTTTTCCAAATTTCATCATTATTTGGAGGTGGAGCTATAATTTTAATTTGTTCATTTTTGATTGGATGTATGAATTCAATTTTTCGTGCATGTAAATGAATACTGCCATTTTTATTTGTTCTAGACGCTCCATATTTTACATCACCTTTGATTGGGGAGCCCATTGTTGAGAGCTGAGCTCTTATTTGATGGTGTCTGCCAGTAATAAGCTTAATTTCATATAGAAAATAATTTTTTAATTTTTTTCTTAATAGGTATTCTAGCTCTGCTTTTAAAAACCCAGATTTCTGTTCTTTAGAAGGAAATGATTTATTTTTAGATCGATTCTTCTTAAGAAAATGGATTAATTTCCCATTATCTGTATCTAGTTGGTTTTTGACTATAGCCCAATATTGTTTTGATATTTTTTTCTCTCTAAAAAGTGCACTGATTCTTGATAGGGATTTGCTAGTTTTAGATAGTATTACAATTCCACTAGTTGGTCGATCAAGTCTATGTGGCAGTCCTAGGTAAACATTGCCGGGTTTATTGTATCTTTTTTTTATATATTCTTTAGCTAAATCAATTAATGTTTTGTCTCCTGTTTTATCTCCTTGTACAGGTAGTCTTGGTGGTTTGTTAACTATGATGATATGATTATCCTCGTAAAGAATCCAATTTTTCATTGTTAGTTATACTCTTCACTTTTATTTGGAAATGTTTTTGTTTTAACATCGCTGATATATTTGGTTACAGCTTCATTTACTATGGCAGCTAAATCACTATACCTTCTCAAGAACCTAGGATTGAAGTCAGTGTTTAGTCCTAGCATATCGTGCATTACCAAAACTTGTCCATCAACATCAGATCCGGCCCCAATTCCAATGATGGGAATTTTTACTAATTTCGTAATTTCTTTTGCTAGTGTAGCTGGTATTTTTTCTAATACTATAGCAAAGCAACCTGCTTTTTCTAGTTCAACTGCGTCTTTTTTTATTTTTTCTATTTCTTTTGTTTCTTTTGCTCTTACTGAATATGTTCCAAATTTATAGATAGATTGAGGCGTTAACCCTAAATGGCCCATTACTGGCACTCCTGAATCAATAATTCTTTTGATAGAGTCTACAACCTCGGATCCTCCTTCTAATTTAACAGAATGCGCTCCTGATTCTTTCATAATTCGGATTGATGAATCTAGTGCTTTTTTTGAATTTCCTTGATAAGAGCCAAATGGTAAATCTACAACCACTAAGGATCGATTGACACCTTTGATTACAGATTTTGCATGATATATCATTTCGTCTAGTGTAATAGGTAGTGTAGTTTCATGTCCCCCCATGACATTTGAGGCAGAGTCTCCGACTAATAATATATCAATATTAGCTTTGTCTAATAATTTTGCAAATGAATAGTCATATGCTGTTAGCATGGCAATTTTTTGTCCATCTCTCTTCATCTCCTGTAAACTATGAGTAGTTATTTTAGTATATGTTTTATTATTTTTCATTAATTGTGTCATTTTGTTCTATCATGGAATCTAAAACTCTAAGATATTCTAATTTAAATTCTTCTTGTTTCTCGATTAAAGATTCAATAGAATCAGAAAGTGTTTTATTTGTATTTTTTAATATATTATTTTTTTCTAATTGTAATTTTAAGTCTTTTGTCAGTGTATGCATAAAATTACCATTTTCTTTGATTAGATCTTTAAATGGTTCATATTTATCAATTTCTTTTCTTAAAGAATCTATTATTTGATTGCTGTATTTTAACTGATTTTCTAATATTTGAATTACTTCTTCAAGTTCATTGATTGCATTTTCCTTTTCTTCTTTTAGTTGGTTTTTTATGCTCTCTTGTTCTTCTATTAATTTTTGAGCATCTTCTTCACTCAAGTTAAATAATTTATTTACACCATTATATTCCTTGAGAGCAGAGATATAGATATAATCAATTTGTACTTGTGTATTAGCGCCTAAATAAAATCCAAATTTACCAGCCATTAAATAACTCTTAATTCTTTCTAAATTATCATGGAATTCAAACTTGTCGTTAATGTAAAACTCATATAAGTTATTCTTGACCCTTATAGTGATATCATTTTTCTCATTTCTTCTTAAATTTTCTGTGAATATCCAATTATCGGTAATACTCTTTAGTTTTCCGTTTTTTAAATGACTTAATCGGTATTGTCTTACGGAATTAGTCTCAAAAATTAACCCTTCTTGAGTATCTGGGTTATATTTTAATATCAATCCTATAATTTGTCCAGTTTGTCCTTGTAGTTTTTGTATTACAAAACTTTCCGCTTCATTTTTTAGTCTCACTGATACTTTAAGTTCAAATTCCTCTAAATCATTCTCCCAGCCAATCAAAACAGGGTAGGGAGATTGGCCACTGCCAATGCCATAATAGCCTAAAGAGTCCATAATAATAGCATATTTTCCATCTGTCCCAGTTACTATTGGAAAGGATGTGTTCTGTTGATAAAAATCTTCTGTAAGTATTTTTTGTGAAAATATCTCTTTTATTTTTCCGTTTTGGGATAGCCCTATGGTGGTTGAAAAAATAAAATAAATTATTATTTTAAATAAATGCATAAACTAAATTGTTTTATTATTTCAAATCTACAAAAATTATATATTTGCTCTATGAAAAATTTTTTTTCGATTATTTTAACTCTTTTATGTTTTTCTTGTGAAAATGATATTGATATTAATGCTGAATGGCTTGATATTCCAGTGGTTTATGCTATTCTTGATTCTGGCACTCAAGAGGACGCTGATGGTAGTGCTTTTGAAATGCCAAGTTCTTCTATAAATTTTAATTTTGATGAAGATAGTGAGCCGGATTATAATTCTGTTCATTTTATTCGTGTTCAAAAAAGTTTTTTAGGATCTGGTTCAGCATACATCTATGCAAATAGCTCGGATTCAATCTATTATAATGAGCAGGAGATCTCTGTTTGGGTAGAGTTAGTTGATCCCTCTTGGTCTGATGATGTTATCCCTGCTAAAATTCCTTTGGAACTTGTTAATGATATTGATTTACAAGCTTTAGATATTATTAAGGATGATGGTTTATTTAATTCAGAGAAATATCATTTATATAAATTGCCGGTTAGTGTATCTGATTTGTGTCAAGGTGCATGTGATAATATATATAAGGATTATAAAATATGTATTTTAAATCCTTCCACAGGAGATACCGTATTTTCTCAAACAAATATTGTACAACCTTTATCTATGTTCAGACCTGTTCCTAGAGGTAGTAGATCTATATTGAGATTAGGTTCAGATAATACTCCTATTAGTATTGAAATTAATCCCTCTAGAAATGCTAAAATGTATTCTATTTCCTTAACATTTAATTATTTGGAGCAGCCTAGAGACTCCTTTCTTTTTGATAAAGAAAATAATCTTACTTTGCCAACTAGTGGTGTAGTCCAAAAGTCTGTGACTTGGACATTTAGTGACGTGGTTGTGACTGATCAAGATCAGTTAAATGGAAGTGGTAATTATATTAAGAAAACATTTTATGGGCCAGAGTTTTTTGCATTTTTGCAAAGTAATATCTCTGAACAAGATCTTTCACAACCAGAATTTTATAGATACCCATTATATTCATTTTTTCAAAATAATAACGATGGTGTTGTGGCTGGTATTTATCACCGATGTGTTGACTTAAATATTACTGCAGTTAATTCAGAATTATATACTTATTTGAGTGCAAATGGGCCTAATTATGGTTTTAATCAAGAGCGACCAGAGTATAATAATATTACAAATGGTATAGGGCATGTATCTGCTAGGAGTATTTTAAATATGAATAATCTTAGAATTAATCAGGAGGCTGGTGATTCTCTCGCTTTTGGGCAATACACTAAAAAATTAAATTTTGGTTGTTATAGTAATCTTGGTACAAGTGGTCTCACAGTGGATTTCGGTTATTATTGTGAGTAAAAGGCGACAAAATGTCACCTTTCTTTTATCTTTTTGTCATATTTTTTCTATTTGAATGACATTTTAGGCTGATAAACCTTTTGGTATAGTATTTGAATGTCTTCTATTCTAACTAATAAATTAAAATAATTATGAGTAAAATAATAGGTATAGATTTAGGAACTACAAATTCTTGTGTTTCTGTTATGGAAGGTAATGAACCTGTGGTGATTCAAAACAGTGAAGGAAAAAGAACGACTCCATCTGTTGTTGCGTTTGTAGATGGGGGTGAAAGAAAAGTTGGTGACCCTGCCAAGAGACAAGCAATTACAAATCCTGAAAAAACTATTTATTCAGTGAAGCGATTTATGGGAGAAAAATATGATAATATAAAAACAGAATCTAAGTCTGTTCCGTATACAGTTGTGAAGGGTGATAATAATACTGCGAGGGTTAAAATTGATGACAGGGAATATACTCCACAAGAGCTTTCTGCTATTATATTGCAGAAAATGAAAAAAACAGCAGAAGACCATCTAGGTACTCAGGTGAGCGAAGCTGTAATTACTGTGCCAGCTTATTTTAATGATTCTCAAAGACAAGCTACTAAAGAGGCAGGTGAAATTGCAGGACTAAAAGTTCGAAGAATAATCAATGAGCCTACTGCAGCAGCGTTAGCTTATGGTCTAGATAAAAAAACATCTGATTTAAAAATTGCTGTTTTTGATTTAGGTGGTGGAACTTTTGATATATCTATTCTGGAACTTGGTGACGGTGTATTTGAAGTGAAGTCAACAAATGGTGATACACATCTTGGAGGTGATGATTTTGACTTATCAATTATAAATTGGTTGGCAGAAGATTTTAAAAAAGAAGAGGGTTTAGACTTAAGAGAAGATCCCATGGCTTTGCAAAGATTAAAGGAAGCAGCTGAAAAGGCAAAGATTGAACTTTCTTCTAGTTCTCAAACAGAAATCAACTTGCCTTATGTAACAGCAACATCTGCTGGCCCTAAACATATTGTAAAAACCTTAACTCGTGCTAATTTTGAAAAATTATCGGATACTTTAATACAGAGATCACTAGATCCTTGTAAAAAAGCTGTTAATGATGCAGGATTAAATCCAAGTGATATAGATGAGGTTATTCTAGTTGGAGGTTCTACAAGAATTCCAGCTATTCAAAAAGTGGTGAAAGATTTTTTTGGTAAAGAGCCATCTAAGGGAGTGAATCCTGATGAAGTTGTTGCGATTGGCGCTGCAATACAGGGAGGGGTCTTAGCTGGAGATGTCAAAGATGTTTTATTACTAGATGTTACTCCACTATCATTAGGAATCGAGACTTTAGGTGGAGTTTTTACTAAACTGATCGATGCAAATACTACTATTCCAACTAAAAAATCTGAAGTGTTTTCAACAGCCGCTGATAATCAGCCAGCTGTTGATATTCATGTTTTACAAGGTGAAAGATCTATGGCTAAGGATAATAAAACTATGGGACGTTTTCAATTGTCTGATATTCCTCCAGCACCTAGAGGGGTTCCTCAAATAGAGGTGGCATTTGATATTGACGCTAATGGAATGATTAATGTTTCTGCTAAAGATAAAGCTACAAATAAAGAGCAGAAGATAGTTATTGAAGCTTCTTCTGGTTTAAGTGAAGATGAAATAGAAAAAATGAAAAAAGAAGCTGAATCTAATGCTGAAAGTGACAAAAAAATGAAAGAAGAAGTAGATAAAATTAATACAGCTGATACATTAATCTTTACTACAGAAAAACAATTAAAGGAGCATGGAGATAAATTGCCGGCTGAAAAAAAGAAATTAATTGAAGATGATTTAGCTGAACTTAAAAAAGTTTATGCTGATAAAAATTTAGAAGGAATTGATGTTGCGATTGAAAAACTAAATAAATCTTGGCAAAATGCTTCAGAAGAAATGTATAAAGCTACACAAGCTTCTGACTCTTCTTCACAAGGTAGTGGCTCTAAATCGGATCAAGATTCAAATAAACAAAGTGATGGGGATGATGTTACTGATGTTGATTTTGAAGAAGTGAAAGATGAGGGAAAGTAAAAGTTGAAAAAAATATTTTTTAAAAGGACTTCCTAGTGGAGTCCTTTTTTTTTAAGGTAGAGTAAATTTTTTCTCTAATTCTTGAACATATTGCCTAAAGTCTTTATCTGTGTCAACAAGATTGTTGACTGTTTTGCAAGCATGTAGAACAGTGGCGTGATCTTTTCCTCCACATCTTGCTCCAATATTTGCTAAAGAAGATTTAGTTAATTGTTTTGAAAAATACATTGCAAGTTGTCTCGCTTGAACAATATTTCTTTTTCTTGTTTTAGATTTTAATGTATCAATAGATAGGTCAAAATAATCACAAACTACTTTTTGTATATAATCGATAGATACCTCTCGCGTTGTATTTTTAACAAATCTGTCAATCATTTCTCTTGCTAATGCAATTGAAATTTCTTTTTTATTTAGAGAAGCTTGTGCAAGTAATGATATTAATGCACCTTCTAATTCTCTAATATTTGTTGAAATGCTATATGCTAAATACTCTAACACCTCATGAGCGATATCAATTCCGTCAGTATATATTTTCTTTTTTAGTATAGCAATTCTAGTTTCTAGATCTGGTTGTTGTAAGTCTGCAGATAGTCCCCATTTAAATCGAGACAATAATCTTTGTTCCATCCCACTTAAGTCTACAGGGGCTCTATCTGATGTTAGTATAATTTGTTTATTGTTTTGATGTAGATGATTAAAAATATGAAAGAAAATATCTTGAGTTTTTTCCTTAGACGAGAAAAATTGAACATCATCTATAATAAGCACATCTACCATTTGGTAAAAGTGAGAAAAATCATTACGTGTGTTATTTCTGATTGATTCAATAAATTGTTGAGTAAATTTTTCAGCCGAAACATATAAGACTGTTTTTTCTGGATGCAATTCTTTGATTTTAATGCCTATTGCATGTGCAAGGTGTGTTTTTCCTAATCCAACACCTCCATATATTAACAGTGGGTTAAAAGATGTTCCTGCTGGTGTTTGAGCTACAGCAAATCCAGCTGATCTAGCCAATCTGTTACATGATCCTTCAATAAAATTATCAAAGGAATAATTAATATTTAGTTGTGAGTTTATTTGAACTTTTTTTAATCCAGGAATAACAAATGGATTTTTGAACTTTCTGTCTAAAGCTTGAATCGGGATAGAGTGGTTAGGATTGCTTTTAATTTTTTGATTTACGCTGGGTATTTCAACAGAGTATGGTGCTTTTTGGTCACTATTTAAAATAATATTGTATAGTAGTTTTCCATCTGATCCTAATTCTTTTTTTATTGCGGTTTTTATTAGGTCAATATAATTCTCTTCAAGCCATTCATAAAAAAATTTACTAGGAACTTCAACAGTTAATATAGATTTTTTTAGTTTAATGGGTTTAATTGGCAAGAACCATGTTTCATAGCTTTGTTCATTAATATTATCTTTAATAAAAGATAAACATTCATTCCAAACTTTTTCGGGGGTCAGCTGCATTTGTGTTTATAAAATCCGTTTTTAAAATTCAATATAATTAAGCGGAAAACTTGGGCTTAGAAAGCACTTGGTCGCTATTAAATAAAACTTGTCGTAAATGTGTGAAGAAAAAAGTTTAAAAAAAAATTTTTTTACTATTGTTTTATATTTTTTTTAGCACTAAATTAAGAGCGATATAATAGAACGATGGTTCTGTGTTATAAACTTCGTTTATTTTGAATAAACACAAGCCGGTCATTTTCAATTTCCTTAGTCTTGGTAATTAATTTTTTATAATCTAATAGGGGGGCTTTTTTTCCTGACAGAAGTTTTTTGTTAGAGGTAAATATTCTTGCTTCGTCCCATAAATTTTCTTCAATTAATTTTTGAATTATAATAGTCCCTCCTTCAATTAAAATAGATCTAACTTGATTTTTATATAGCATTTTCATGATATGAACTAATTTTTTGGATTCATTCATTTTTTGAATAGTCTTATTTGTTTGATAATTTAAGTATTGTATGTTTTTAGTTATTTTGTTTTTTGACTCATTGAGTATTATGGTTTTTGCATCATTGTTAAAAATATTCCATTTCGATTTTTCATTTAATTTATTTTTTCTATCAATGGTTATTCTTGTTGGGTTTTTTCCACTAAAATATCTTGTTGTTAATTTTGGATTATCACATGTTATAGTGTTTGTTCCAACCATAATTGCATCAACTTGGCTTCGCCATTTATGAGATAGTGTAATACTTTTTTGTCCGCTTATTTGTGTTATCCCTTTTGAATTAGTATTAATAAATTTATCTTTAGATTCAGCCCATTTTAATATAATGAAAGGTCTTTTTAAACGGTGATTGATAAAGTATTTTGCATTGATTTCTTCACATTCTTTTTCTAGAACACCAATTATTACATCTGTTTTTTCTTTTAGTTTTCGGTATCCTTTGCCATTCACTTTTTTATTTGGGTCAAGAGTTCCTATAACCACTTTTTTAATTTTATATTTTATAATAAGATTGGCACATGGTGGCGTTTTTCCGTAATGTGAGCATGGTTCAAGATTAACATAGAGTGTGGCTTCTTTTAGTATATTTTTATAATTCTTCGGGTAGTTTTTTTGTAAATCCTCTATTGCATTTTTTTCTGCGTGTGCCTGTCCAAACTTTTTATGATATCCACTAGCGAGAATTTGATTATTTTTTACAATAACACATCCAACTAATGGATTTGTTTTAGTGTTTCCTTTACCTAGAATAGCTAGATCTAAGCATTTTTTTATAAATTTCTTATGATTTTTCACAATTCAAAAATAATCTAAATTATTGTATCATAATTATGAATACTGTTACTTCTGTTAAGAAAAGGTTTATAGATACTTTAGGGCAAAATTATTCATTTCATGAACTTTCATCAATGTGGTCGCAGTGGGTTGTCAAAGAATTGTTAAATAAATCTAGTATTAATTATTTTTTGGAAGGTGATTTTATGGTAAGCGAGATAGATGAAAATTTAATTGATTCCCTTATTCTGCATTTATCATCATATAAGCCTATTCAGTATTTTTTTGGGTATTCATATTTTAAAAATTTAAAAATACAGGTAGACGCAAGTGTTTTAATTCCAAGGCCAGAGACTGAACAATTAGTAGATATGGTGATTGATTATGTCAAAGAAAATAAAGTGTCTACAATTATTGATATTGGTACAGGTTCTGGTTGTATATCAATTGCAATAGGAAAAAAAATAAAATCTAACATTTTTGCAATTGATGTGTCTTCTCAGGCTATTGCAAAAGCAACTTCAAATTCAAAAACGCATCAGGTTGACATAGATTTTAAATTAATTGATATACTTAATGTAGATTTATATAAAATTTTACCAAAAGTAGATTTAATTGTTAGTAATCCACCTTATGTTCTTAAAAGAGAGGTGCCCGAAAAATCTGTTGTTCATTCTGAGCCAAAACACGCGATTTTTGTTCCAGATGATGATCCATTAATTTTTTATAAATCAATTTTAAATTTTGCTAAGACTAACTTGAATAGGGGCGGTAAAATATTTTTAGAAATAAACCCGCTATTAGTTTCAAAATTAATAGGATGTATGTCAAAATATGGGTATTCTGATATTCAAGTTTGTACGGATTTTTATCAAAAAAAAAGATTTATAATTGTATCTTAATAAGATAATATGTCTATTCAATTAATTCAGCAAAAAATTCAAGAGTTAGAGGATTTATTAAATCATCATAATTATGCTTACTATGTATTAGATGAGCCTACTATTAGTGACTTTGAATTTGATGAGCTAATGAATGAATTAATTTTATTAGAAAATCGTTACCCTGAATTGGCTAGTAAATTGTCGCCAACCAAAAGAGTGGGGGGAGAACTTTTAGATAGATTTGAAACAGTTAAGCATAATTATCCAATGTTGTCACTGTCCAACACATATTCTAAAAGTGAGTTAGAAGATTTTGATCATAGAGTTAAGAAGAAAATAGGCGCAAAAAAAATTAATTATACATGTGAATTAAAATATGATGGTGTTGCGGTTACTCTAATTTATATAGATGGTTTATTCCACAAGGCTCTTACAAGGGGTGATGGTGTTTTTGGTGATGATGTGACTGAAAATATTAAAACAATTAAATCAATTCCATTAAAACTATTTGGTGATCCACCATCTTTTTTGGAAGTGAGAGGAGAAGTCTTTATTGAGAAAAATATATTTAATAAAATCAATAATGACAGAAAGAATAAGCTAAATATACTTGAAAGAGAATATGCTAATAAAAAGCGTATAATAGACCAAGTAGACTTAAATAAAATAGAGAGACAATTCTTGGCAGAATCTAAAAAACTTACACCATATTCTAATGCTAGGAATTTTGCATCAGGAACGTTAAAATTATTAGATAGCAAGAGAGTTGCAAAAAGGGGATTGAGCTGTGTGTTATACTCATTGCATAGTCCAACATTACCATATGACAATCATTTTGATAATCTATTAGAAGCAAAAAAATGGGGATTTAATACTCCAAAAGATATTAAATTAAGTAGTGACATTAATACTATTATGTCATTTATTCAAAAAATGGAGCAAAAAAGAAAAGATCTACCTTTTGAAATAGATGGAGTTGTGATTAAAGTAAACAACTTAATACAACAAGATTTATTAGGTAGTACTGAAAAATCACCGAGGTGGGCTATCTCATATAAATTTAAAGCTTCGCAAGCAGAAACAATTTTAAATAGCATTACATATCAAATCGGAAGGACTGGCGCTATTACTCCAGTAGCAGAACTCAATCCTGTCATTTTAGCTGGTAGCACAATCAAGAGGGCTAGTTTACATAATGAAGATTTTATAAAAAATTTAAAGCTTAAAATAGGCGATCATGTGATTATTGAAAAGGGAGGGGATGTTATACCTAAAGTGGTTTCTGTGAATTTTAAAAAAAGACATTTATTATGTGAAGATATTTCATTTATTGCTAATTGTCCAGCTTGTGGTTCAGAATTAAAAAGGTTAACTAATGAAGCTAATTATTATTGTCTTAATTCGGATAGTTGTGTGCCACAAAAAATAAGTCAAGTTGAACATTTTGTCAGTCGAGAAGCCATGAATATACATGCTTTAGGTACTAAGACGATAAAGTTATTGTTTGATTTATGTATTATTGAAAATATAGGCGATTTATATGATTTGAATCTCATGAAACTTACGGGTTTGCAGGGTTTTGGTGAAAAAGCACAGTTCTCAAAAAAAGCTCAAAATATTATAGATAGTATTAATGAATCTAAAAGTCAGAGTTTTCAGAAAGTTTTATATGCTTTAGGTATAAGGTATGTTGGAAAAACTGTTGCAAAAAAACTTGTATCACATTTTTCATCTATTGAACATTTAATGGCGGCATCTTTTGAAGATCTTCTAGCCGTTGAAGAAGTTGGTGAAAAAATTGCTAATAGTGTTTGTATGTATTTTAAAAGTGTTGATAATATTAAACTTATTCAAAGATTACAGAAAGCAGGCTTACTATTTCGTGTTGTTGCATCAGATTTAAGATCGAACGTTCTAAATGGATCTTCGTTTGTTATATCAGGTGTTTTTTCAATTTCCAGAGATGACTTAAGAGAAATGATTGAGCAACATGGAGGCAGGAATCTTACTGCATTGTCAAAAAATACGAATTACTTAATAGTTGGTGAAAATTTTGGTCAAAAAAAAAGAGAGATAGCTTTAGCGCTTGGTGTTCCGATTTTATTAGAGAAAGATTTTATAAAAATGATAGAATAAATTCATAGTAAGTGTTACTTTAGACGTTATGTTGCTTCAAATAAAATCAAAAATCCATTATTATTTTTTAAAAAAACAATCAATTCAAAAAAGAAGATCTGGAAATATGGTAGTATTATCAGACGCTAAGAAGATTGGGGTTTTATTTGATGCCGATACTGCTGATTCGATAAAAAATGTAAAAATTTTATTAAAACATCTTTTAGATCGTAGTATTGATGTTGATGTTTTAGGATTTGTAAACAGTCGCAAAAAAGATCAGGTCCATATTGCTACACTTCATATTAATTATTTTAACTTGAGTGATCTCAGCCTCTTTGGCTTTCCGAATTCAAAGAAAACAACATCGTTTATTAGAAAAAAGTATGATATGTTAATAAATCTTTCTTTAAAGAATAGCTTTGAAACAAATTATTTGGCATTATTAAGTGATTCTCAATTTAAAGTTGGGCTTTATTGTAATAATTCTGTGTTCGTATATGATTTGATGCTAAAATTAAAAATACAATCATTAGAATACTTCATTAAACATGTGATACATTACTTAGACTTAATTGATAATAATCATGAGAAACAATAATTTAATTGGCACAGGTGTTGCCTTAATTACTCCATTTAATGAAGATTTTTCCATTGATTTTTCCTCATTAGATAATTTAATTAATCATTTGCTTAATAATAATGTAGATTACTTTGTAGTCATGGGGACTACTGGTGAGTCAGCGACATTGACTCTTGAAGAACAAGATGCAATCCTTTCTCATGTAAAAAAAACAGTAAATAACCGTGTGCCTATCGTCCTAGGAGTTGGAGGAAATAATACGAATCAAGTTTTACATAGACTTAAATCTATAGATTTTTCAGGTATTGAAGCAGTGTTATCCGTTTCTCCATACTATAATAAGCCATCTCAGAAAGGATTGTTGACGCACTATTCACAAATTGCTGCAAATTGCCCAGTTGATATTATTTTATATAATGTGCCTAGTAGGACTGCGTTAAATATTGACTCTAGCACGATAATATCTCTTGCTAAGAAATACCCTAATATTATTGGCGTAAAGGAAGCATCGGGTGATATGGTTCAGTGTATGGATATAATTAGTCATGCCCCAAAAGACTTTATGATTATATCAGGTGATGATAAAATGACATTCCCAATTATGTCATTAGGTGGTGTTGGAGTTATCTCTGTGCAGGCAATGGCATTGCCATCTATTTTTGTGAAAATGGTAAAGTTCTTGTTAGATAATAATAATAATGAAGCTAGAAATTATCACTATCAATTATTAAAAACAGTTGATTTATTTTACATTGATGGTAATCCATCTGGTGTTAAGGAGGCTTTGTATTATTTAGGTTTGTGTAAATCTAGTCAGGTTCGACTTCCTTTGATTAAGATGGAGCTAGAAAATGCAAGATTATTACGTGATCTTTTACGGCATACATTAGGCAATAAAAAATAATTTTTTTCGTTCCATTCTTTGATTGAATAATCATTATTTAATAGATTTGAAATCTCGTTAACTGATCAAAATAAAAATTAAGAAAAAATGATAACAAAAGATATAGAATTAATAGATCAAAAAATCTCCAAAGAAAGTGCATTTATTGATGACTTGTTTTTAGAAATTAACAAAACTATTATTGGTCAACAACATATGATAGAGCGTTTATTGATAGGCTTACTAGGTTCAGGGCATATTTTATTAGAGGGTGTGCCTGGTTTAGCAAAAACATTAGCTATTAATACGTTAGCTAGTGCTATTAAGGGTGAATTTAATAGAATCCAATTTACACCTGATTTATTGCCTTCAGATGTTATAGGAACATTGGTTTATAATATAAAAGCAGGTGATTTTACTATAAAAAAGGGACCTATTTTTGCTAACTTTATTTTAGCTGATGAGATTAATCGGGCACCTGCCAAGGTGCAAAGTGCTTTATTAGAAGCAATGCAGGAAAAACAAGTTACAATAGGTGATGAAACTTATTTTTTAGATGAGCCATTTCTAGTTTTAGCTACGCAAAATCCAGTTGAGCAAGAAGGGACATATCCATTGCCAGAGGCTCAGACAGACAGATTTATGTTAAAGACAATTATTGATTATCCAAACAAGGATGAAGAAAAATTAATTATTAGAAATAATTTGACAAGTAAAAAATCAATTATTAAGCCTGTTGTATCTGTTAAAAAAATTCTTGATTCAAGAAAGTTGATTAATGAGATTTATATGGATCAAAAAATTGAAAATTATATTGTGGATATTATTTTTTCTACTAGAAATCCGGATGAGTATAATTTAAACGAATTAAGTAATTTGATTAGTTTCGGCTCTTCTCCTAGGGGAAGTATCAATTTAGCAAAAGCAGCAAAGGTGTATGCTTTTATTAAGAGAAGAGGTTATGTAATTCCGGAGGATGTGCGAGCGGTATGTCATGATGTCCTCAGGCATAGAATTGGATTGTCTTATGAAGCAGAGGCTGAAAACATAACAACAGAAGAAGTAATTGATAAAATTCTAAATACAATTGAAGTCCCATAAATGGAAACATCTGATCTATTAAAAAAGGTTCGAAAAATAGAAATTAAAACAAAAAAATTGACCAATAATTTATTTACGGGTCAATATCATAGTGCATTTAAGGGTAAAGGTATGTTATTTAGTGAAGTTAGAAAATATGTGCCTGGTGATGATGTTCGTGATATTGATTGGAATGTGACAGCAAAGTTGTCGGAACCCTATATTAAGGTATTTGAAGAAGAGAGAGAGTTAACTATGATTTTAATGGTTGATCTTTCCGCTTCAGAATTGTTTGGGACATCTTCAGTTTTAAAAAAGGATGTGATTACTGAAATTTGTGCTGTTTTATCGTTCTCGGCTATGCAGAATAATGATAAGGTTGGTATATTATTTTTTACTGATCAAGTTGAATTATTTATTCCTCCTAAAAAAGGAAAAAAACATATATTAAGAATTATTAGAGAGTTAATTAAATTCAAGCCGACAGCGAAAAAAACCAATATTGCACAGGCGTGTGAATATTTAAATAATGTGGTGAAAAAAAAATCCATTATTTTTATAATATCAGATTTTCTTGATGATAATTTTTCTAATTCATTAAGCTTGATTTCAAAAAAACACGATTTAAATGGTATCCGTATTTTTGATGAATTCGAAAATAATATGTTTTCTTTTGGACTGACTTTGTTCTTTGATCCCGAGAGCGAGTCTTATCATTGGGTTGATACTTCTGATGCTATGGTTCGTAAAGGAATTCAGAAATTCTATCAAAATAAATCAATTTATTTTCGTAAATCATTTTTAAAAACCGGAGCTTCTATTGTAGATATTTCTACAAAGGATTCTTATGTTGTTAAATTATTAGAATTGTTTAAAAATAAATGAGATATATATATATATTCTTTTTTTCTTTATCTGTTTTTTCTCAAAATGTCATAGTAGAGGTAGATACTAATTATTTAAGAATAGGAGAGCAATTTAATTTAAAATTGAAGGTCTATGGACTAGATAAAGATAAGATTGTTTGGCCTGATTCTTCTTTTTTTTCTAAGGGTTTAGAGGTTATTGATCATTTCCCTGCTTCGCTACATGCTAAAGGTGATACATATAGCTATAAAAATTATCGTTTTACTTCCTTTGATACAGGTACTTTTTATATTGATAGTGTCCTTGTAACAAGCATGTTAAATGATAGTTTATTTTCAAATACTTTACAAATTAATTTTCTATCGACTCCCATTGATACAACTAATCAATTTTTTGATATTAAACCACCTAAAAAGATTCCATTTTTAGTAACAGAATTGTTGATTTATGCTCCCTATTTATTGTTGTTTATATTTATTATTCTATGTCTCTTTTTGCTCAATAAGTATTTAAAATCAAAAACAACAATTGATAAACCTATTTTAGAGCCTTCAATACCAATAGATTTATATTTTTTAAATAAAATCATTGAACTTGAGAAAAACAATTATTTAGACGCTAAAAAATATAAAGACTTCTATACTGAATTGTCAGAAATATTTAGGGGTTATTTAGAATTGAGATTTCAGATTCCTGCTCTAGAATCTAGTACGCATGAATTAAAAGGTTTATTACATAATTTAAAAATTTCAGAAAATTGGCTAAATCCTTTTTTTAGAAATAATGATATTGTTAAGTTTGCAAAAGGAATTCCATCTGATGATGATAGTCGTTTGTTTTTAAATAATGTTCGCGATTTTATAAAAAAATTTGGAGTTTCTGATATGGATGTTTTATGTGAAGATCAAACAATAAATAATAGTTAATTATGAATTTTTTACATCCATTTTTTTTCTGGTTATTTATTTTAATACCGTTATTATGTACTTATTACTTTTTTAGAAATAAAAAAAATGTTTCTAGTATTCTATTTTCTTTGCCCATTTCTTTCTCCCATGGTCTTAAAGCTCAATTATATCCAATTTTATTTATTCTGCGTCTATTGTCTATTGCTTTTATAATAATTGCTTTAGCTCGGCCTCAAACAACAGAAGTTAGTTCAGACACTTTAAAGAAAGAAGGAATTGATATTATGATCGCTATGGATATATCTAGTAGTATGTTAGCACAAGATTTTTACCCAGATAGACTAGAGGCGGCAAAAGAATTGGCAATTGAATTTATAAAGAGAAGAAAAAATGATCGTATTGGATTAGTAACATATTCCGCTGTTAGCTTCACTCAATGTCCACTTACTACGGATCATGATATTTTAATTAACATGATGAAAAAAGTAAAAACAGGCGTTTTAACAGATGGGACAGCAATTGGTGTAGGGTTAGCAAATTGTATAAATCGACTTAAAGAAAGTAAGGCCGAAAGTAAAATTATTATTTTACTTACAGATGGTGAAAATAATAGTGGAGTAATTGATCCAATTAGTGCAGCTAATATGGCACGAGAATTTAATATAAAAACTTATACTATAGGTGTTGGCTCATATGGTACAGCTCCATATCCCGGAGGGTATAGTGTGCGTTCTAGTATTGATGAAGATCTTTTGTCATTAGTTTCAGACACTACTGGGGGTGTATATTTTAGAGCTGATAAAAAAAGTGAGCTAGCAAGGGTATATGAGGAAATTGAATTGTTGGAAAAAACAGAGATAGAGGAAATAAAATTTTATAATATAACTGAACAATATTTTATATTTTGTTTGTTGGCATTTATCTTTTTTATGATTGAGATTTTACTGGATTATACTGTATTTAGAAAAATTATATAATGGATTTTACAAGACCTGAATTATTAAAGCTTTTTTTTATTTTACCTGTCATTCTATTGGTTTTTTATATTTATTATCTATGGCAAAAAGATATTCTTGAAAAGAAATTTAATAAAATGACGTTTGATAAAATTAATCCTAATCATAGTGTGTTATTAAAATTAATTCACTTCTTGTTTAGAGTCATTGCGCTTATCTTTCTGATTGTCGCTTTGGTTGGGCCAAGAATTGGAACTAAGCTCAAAATTGTTAATAGAGACGGTGTGGATGTTGTATTTGCGATAGATGTCTCAAAAAGCATGTTGGTTGAGGATGTTGCTCCCAATAGAATTTTAAAAACTATTCAAATTGTGTCTAAATCTATAGATCGATTAGTTTCGGATAGAGTTGGTATGATAGTATATGCTGGGGAGGCGTATCCTTTGATGCCATTATCTTTTGATTATTCGATGGCCAAGTTATTGCTTAAAACAATAGATACAGATATTGTGCAAATGCAAGGTACTGATGTTGCTAGCGCGATATCTTTATCTAATTCCTTTTTTGATAAAGAAGAAAGAAGTAGTATTATATTTATTATTTCAGATGGTGAAGACCATGAAGCGAATTATGAAGAAGAAATACAGATGTTGTCAAAAAAGAATACTATTGTTTGTGCCATCAATATTGGAACTGAATCGGGGGGGCCAATACCGATTAAAAAAGGGGGAGTGGTTAATTATAAAAAAGATCAAAAAGGAGATGTGGTTATTTCTAAATCAGATTCAAAATCTTTGCGAGAAATTGCTTCATCTTCAAATGGCTCTTTTATAAAGACTCAAAACACAAATGATGCAATAGATTTTATTTTTAATAATATGATGGGGTTAGATAAAAGCTCGGAAGAAGAAGAAGTGTATTCAGATTATGAAGATCAATTTCAATGGTTTTTAGGATTTGCGTTATTGTTTATTCTAATAGACTTGATATTAACTCAAAAGAAAACTAATTTTATTCGACAAATAGTTAAAAAATGATTACTAGATCGCTATTATTATTATGTTTTTTGTTTAATATCTCTTTTGCACAGAATGAAAGAGGTGTCGCCAGAATAGGTAATAAAAATTATGAGAAGGGTCTTTTTTCAGAATCAGAGGTTGCTTATAAAAAAGCATTATCTGAAAAAAATAAATTTGAAGAAGCTCAATTTAATTTGTCGGATGCTTTGTTTAAACAAGAAAGATATGATGAGTCTATTAATATTTTAAATAATTTAATTTCTAATACCG
Source organism: Flavobacteriales bacterium (assembly GCA_002722215.1). Taxonomy (GTDB): domain Bacteria; phylum Bacteroidota; class Bacteroidia; order Flavobacteriales; family TMED113; genus SP256. Next base: position 57,698 of record PBKX01000022.1, read on the forward strand.
AAGATGCTGAGATTAAATCAGACTCATATTATAATTTAGGTAATAATTTTTTACAACAGCAAAAATTTGAAGAAGCGGCTAAGTCTTATAAAAATTGTTTGCGACTGAATCCGTCAGATGAGGAAGCTCGCTATAACTTAGCTAAAACATTATCTCTACTCAATAAGGAACAGCAACAAGAGAATAATCAAAATCAAGAGGATAATCAAGAGGATAATCAAGAGAAGCAGGATCAAAACTCTGGAGAAACAGATGGTCAAGATGACGAGAATAATCAAGATGATTCTAGTTCTAATAATAACGGGAATCAACAGGGTCAAGAAGGTGATGAGAATAAAGAAAGTCAAAATGAAGAGTCAGATTTAAGTGGAGAAGATTTGTCTAGGCAAGAGATGGAAAGAATTTTAGATGCTTTAGAGCGGGAAGAGCAAAAAGTTCAAGAAGAAATGAAAAAAGTGAAGGTAAAAAGTAAGAATAGAACAATAGAAAAAGATTGGTAGTTATGAGATTATATGCTATATCCATCTTTATGTTTTTAACTCAGGTGATTGTCTCACAAAATTTTGAAGTAAGTGTGAGTCAAAATAAAGTCGGTTTACATGAGACTTTTGAAATTTCATTTACTCTTGATGGTAGTGGTAAAAATTTTTCACCTCCGCCATTTTCAAATTTTCAAATTTTACGTGGTCCTAGTAAATCTAGCAGCACCTCTATTGTCAATGGAAGTATGAGTCAAGAACTTACTTATACTTATGTTTTAAAGCCTAAAAAGGTTGGTGTTTTTACGATTTTACCAGCGTCTATTAAATCAAAAGGTAAGACTATAGGGACCAAACCAATTACTGTACAGGTTCAAAAGCAGAGTGCTCCCAAAAAGCCCAATACTCCTTACAATATAGCATCTAGGAAAGTTCATTTGAATGTGACAGCTAATAAATCAACTTGTTATGTTGGGGAGCCTATTGTCCTGACCTATACATTGTACTTTAATTTGAATGTTGGAAGCTTGTCTCCAAATTCAATGAAGTATACTAATTTTTGGGCTAATGAATTAGAAGTTAATAGTGAGACAATAAAGCGTGTTTATAAGGGACAAAATTATAATTCGGCTATTATTAAACAAGTTGCTTTGACTCCCCAGGAATCTGGTTCTCAAAGTATAGATCCGTTAAGTATTAATTTAGTGGTGAGTGTTCCAACTGGTAGACGTGATTTTTTTAATATGATGACAAGTCAAAATATTGATTATACTGTAGTAGC
>PBKX01000023.1 GCA_002722215.1 Flavobacteriales bacterium
CTATGATTAGGTTTAAATTTTTCATAATCTTCAAATTTTCTAGTTAAACGTTAAATTTGCAATACACTAGTAATAAAACAAATGCTGTGCCAAACTTCCTGTTTCTAAAAAAAAATACTTTTTTCTATAATAAAAAAGAATAAAAATTTATGCCTCTTTTCTTAATTTCTAACCTATAAAAATGTAATTTTGAAAAAAAATCATTAATGGATAAATACTCATTTCTTGGGAGCGTACATATTTCATTTTATGATAAATTATATCAGAAATATTTAGCAGACCCTGATTCTATTGATACTGTTTGGAGAAGTTTTTTTCAAGGCTATGAGTTTGCTAATGAGCCATATAGTATATTAAAAACAGATTTACCAATCTCTATTTCAAAAGAATTTCAAGTTATTTCCTTAATAGATGATTTTCGAAAACGAGGGCATTTGTTTACAAAAACAAATCCAGTTCGAGATAGAAGAGAGTATTTGCCAAAACTAAATATTCAAAACTTCGACTTAAAAAATGAAGATTTAGGAACGGTCTTTCAAGCTGGAAACGAAGTTGGTCTTGGTCCAGCAACCTTGTCAAATATTTTAACCCATTTAGAAACAGTTTATTGTCAGTCGATAGGAATTGAATATGCCTACATTAGAGATGTTAAAGAGGTTAATTGGATTAAAGGGTTTATTCATCAGAACAATAATCAGCCAACATTTAATTCAAATAAAAAAATTCAAATATTAAAACAACTTAACTCAGTTGTTGCTTTCGAAAAATTTTTACATAAAAAATATGTAGGACAAAAAAGATTTTCTATTGAAGGGGCGGAGTCGCTGATACCGGCACTAGAACATGCTATTACTTGTGGGTCATCTTTAGGAATTAAAGAATTTGTATTTGGAATGGCTCACAGAGGAAGGTTAAGTGTTTTAGCAAATATATTTCAAAAATCTTATGCTAGACTCTTTAATGAATTTGATGGAGTAATTTATGAGGATGATGAGTTTGATGGGGATGTTAAGTATCACTTGGGTTATAATTGTAAGCGTCAACTCAAAGGTGCTGCTGATCAGGTGGAGATTAGTTTGGCTCCAAATCCATCTCATTTAGAAGCTGTTGGACCAGTCTTAGCAGGTATTTCAAGATCAAAAATAGACAAGAAATATAATGGTGATAATTCTAATTTATTGCCGATTTTAATTCATGGCGATGCCGCAATTGCTGGTCAAGGGGTAGTTTATGAAGTTATACAGATGGCTCAATTAAAAGCCTACAATACTGGAGGTACAGTTCATATTATTATTAATAATCAGGTTGGTTTTACTACAAATTATTTGGATGGAAGATCAAGCACATATTGTACAGATGTTGCTAAAACAACTTTGTCTCCAGTATTACATGTTAATGGAGATGATGTTGAAGCGGTTGTACATACTATTGATTTTGCACTATCATATAGACAAAAATTTCAAAAAGATGTATTTATAGATTTGTTGTGTTATAGAAAATATGGGCATAATGAAGGAGATGAGCCCAAGTTTACACAACCTTCATTATATAAGATAATTGAAAAACATCCAAACCCAAAGGATATATATGCGAAAAAGTTAATTGCCGAAAATATTATATTACAAAATGATTTAGATAGGATTGAACAAGATTTTTTGAAGAATTTAAATGCAGAATTTACTAAAGCAAAGACAAAGACTAAAACAGTAATAAAATCAATTGTAAGAGATAATTGGTTGGGACTAAATAAGGCAAAGCCAGTAGATTTCTTATTGCCGGTAGATACTAGTTTTGATCAAAAAAACCTGATTGCATTGGGGCGCCAATTATTTACTTTGCCCAAAGAACATAATTTTTATAAAAAAACTAAGAAACTTTTTTCAGATAGACTGACTATGTTAGAAAATGGAAGTAGGTTAGACTGGGGGGCGGCTGAACTTTTGGCATATGGTAGTTTATTAAAAGATAATAACCCTATTAGAATATCAGGACAGGATGTAGAGCGAGGCACATTTTCTCATCGACACGCAATTATCAATAGCGAGAATAGTGAAACAAAGATTAATATTTTTGACTCAGTAAAAACAAAAAACACGAATTTAAAAATATATAATTCATTCTTGTCAGAATATGCTGTCCTTGGATTCGAGTATGGTTATGCTGCTGCTCAGCCACATGGTCTTACTATTTGGGAAGCTCAATTTGGAGATTTTTGTAATGGCGCTCAAATTATTATTGATCAATATATTTCATCTGCTGAGGAAAAATGGAATTTACAAAATGGGCTAGTTATCTATTTACCACATGGCTATGAAGGGCAGGGGGCGGAGCACTCCAGCGCTAGAATGGAAAGGTTCCTTCAATTATGTGCACAAAATAATATGCAGGTAGTTAATTGTACGACCCCGGCAAATTTATTCCATATGCTACGAAGACAAATGAAAAGATCTTTTAGAAAACCCCTAATTTTGTTTTCTCCTAAAAGCTTATTGCGTCACCCAGAATGTGTTTCTGGTTTACAGGAGCTTTCTGAGGGGGCTTTTTTAGAAGTGATTGATGATGCACACGTTAAGAAAAGCAATGTAAAAACCCTGGTGTTTACTAGCGGAAAAATTTATTATGAATTAAATGAAAAAAGAAAAAAAATTCAGAACAAGGATGTTGGAATTGTCAGAATAGAACAGCTATACCCATTTCCAAATCGCACTTTGGAAATGATTGTTTCTAAATATAAAAATGTAAATAAATATATTTGGGTTCAAGAAGAGCCTAAAAATATGGGTCCATGGTTTCATGTTATGGATCAATTTAGATTGGTTAAATTAAAAATAGAATTAATATCCAGAGAGGAGAGTGCATCTCCAGCGAGTGGTTCTTCAAAACGATATTATGAAAGACAACAAAAAATTATAAATAAAGTATTTAAAAAATAAAATATGATTTTAGATATTAAAGTGCCTAGTCCAGGAGAATCTATCAATGAGGTTGAAGTTTCAAACTGGCTTATTGCTGACGGCGATTATGTAGAAAAAGATCAGGAGATTTGTGAAATAGATTCTGATAAAGCAACATTAACAATTAGTGCTGAGGATTCTGGGCAAATTAAAATTCTTACAGCATCTGAAACTGTTATTTCAGTTGGTGAAGTTATTTGTCAAATTGATACATCTGCAAAGCCCATTAAAAAGAAAGCTACTAAATCAAAAAAAGAACCATCTGTGGCCTCGGCACCTCTTCCAGCATTCACCGCATCTCCAGCGGCAAAGAAAATCATGAGAGAAACTAATTTAGAGGGGGTTGTTGGAACAGGAAAGGGCGGTAGAATCACTAAGCAGGATGTTTTAAGCACTAAGCCAGCGATGGGTGTGGGCAGAGGGGAAAGAGGACAGACTAGAATTCGACTTTCTAGCTTAAGACGGAAATTGGCTACTAGATTGGTGAGTGTTAAAAATGAGACTGCAATGCTGACCACATTTAATGAAGTTGATATGTCTAGCATTAATGAAATAAGGAAACAATATAAAGAAGCATTTAATAAAAAGCATGGATTTAAATTGGGCTATATGTCATTTTTCACTAAAAGTGTTTCACGCGCATTAAACATGTTTCCAGCTGTTAATTCGATGATTGATGGCGATGAATTAATTAACTTCGATTATGTAGATATTTCTATTGCCGTTAGTTCGCCAAAAGGACTGCTTGTGCCAGTTTTAAGAAACGTCGAACTAATGAATTTTGTTGAGATTGAGGGAGAGATTCAACGCCTAGCGACGAAAGCCAGAGACGGCAGTATTTCTCTCGATGAAATGATAGGAGGGACATTTACCATTACTAATGGAGGTGTGTTTGGTTCCATGCTGTCAACCCCTATTATAAATCCTCCGCAGTCAGCAATTTTAGGTATGCATAATATTGTAGATCGTCCTGTTGCGATAGAAGGAGAAATAGTTGTTAGACCAATAATGTATGTGGCATTATCTTATGATCATCGTATTATTGATGGAAAAGAATCAGTAGGTTTTTTAGTTGCCATTAAAGAAGCATTAGAAAATCCAATTGAATACTTACTAGGAGGCCGAGATGGTGTCAGTAAGACTCTTGGTTTATAGTTAGGCAAGCATTTATTCGGGTTGTGCTAATAGGTGAATATATTGAGAAGATGTTCCTCCAAAAACGCCCAGTCCACCATTAATATTACTATTAACATCGGATGGAGCGCCAAATGGTCCAGCTGGATTATTATATTGTAGTGACGCCCAAAAATCCCAAGATTTTCTATCTACAGATGACCATTTTAATATGACTGAATCTCCAACATTCCAAAATCCTGTTGTGGCTCCGCTACTTCCATCTATCTCATTATCTGTATTTTCAGTGTCAACTTCTTGTTCTCCCCATTCTTGCCAAAATCCTTTTCCTTTATACATTGGAAAACTAAAATCCCAGCCATTTGTATATTCATCATTATAGTTTCCATCTTGATCTAACATGCTTATATATAGATCATCATACCCATCGGGCGGATTAAAATCTAAAGAGCTACCCCAAATAGGTTTTGTCTTTGAGAAAATGCGATAACAATTCCCAATTGTGTCAGGATCAGTCAGATGCCCAATTAAAAAACAATAAGTGCTATCATCAGGCCTATAAACAAACCTTAAACTATCTTCTGTCACCGGTGCTATCTCTGGGATTGTGATTGTTGAATAAGCTATTGTATCATCTTTCTGTATCTCTAATGTATATGTAATTTTTTCTTGCCCTATAATAGAGGATCCAGAATAATTATAATACCATGTATCTGTAAATCCGGGAAGAGAATTATACTCCAACTCTTCAGTTTCGCCAAGACTGCTTGTTAAAGTTACTGTGGCATCATTAATAAATGATTCAAAAACTATTTCATCATTTAATGGATCAAAATATGGAAGGCTACGTGTTAATAATATTTTAGCAGGCTGCCCATTTTCAATATATCCATTAACTACAAATTCAGAGCCCTGATTAGGGATGTTAATTTCAATTTCTTTGGTACATGAACAGAATAAAAAGACAATAAATAATAAACTAAAATTTTTCATGTTTTTAAAATTTAAAATTCCATGATACAGACGGAATGATTGGGAATAAGGATACTTGTTGAGCTGTGATTTGAACTTCTTCTTCCCCACCAAGAAGGCCTTCTGGTTCAAAATAAATAAAATAAGGATTTTGTCTATTATATATATTATAAATAGAGAGAGACCAGCTAGAATTATATTTTTTTTCTGGTTTATTTTTCAATGTAATTGACATATCCATACGGTGGTAAGGTGACATTCGATAACTATTTCTATCTCCCCATTCAGTTAATAATTCACCATTAATAACATATACTGATTTTGGCACAGTGAGCGAGTTGCCGGTGGCATATATAAAGACTGTAGAAAAATTCAATCTTTGACTAATTTCATAATTAAGAACAAGAGATAAATCATGAGTTCTATCATATTTTGAGTGGTACCAATTCCCATCATTTAACTCATCAAATTCTCGTATCGTTTTGGACAGCGTATATCCGACCCAGCCATTTAGTTTTCCTCGCCTTTTTGAAAAAAACAACTCTAGCCCATACGATTGTCCATCGCCAAATGTTAAATTATTATCAATATTACCTATTCCAACAGCAATGCCGGGGATATAGTTTTCTTCGTATTCAACTAGATTTTTCATAGTTTTATAATAGAATTCCGTTGAAGTTTCATAGATGTTTTCATTAAAATTTTGATAATACCCAAGCGATAATTGTCTCCCAAATTGTGGCTTTACTATATCAGAACTTGGTAGCCAAACATCTGTTGGTAATGATGAGCTTGCCAATGATGTAAGGTGTATATATTGATAGTTTTGGGTAAATCCTAGCTTAAATGAAGATGATGGGTTTAATAAATATCGCATAGAAAACCTAGGCTCAAAACCACCATAATACTCTACCACTTCACCATGATCATATGTGATTATTGTATCAGTTGCAACTTCACCAATTTGACCAGAATTATCTTGTAAATATCTTTCAAAGGGACCTACTTGTATAAACCCAGAATATCTAATTCCAAAATTTAACAGGATTCTGTCAGATAAAGCATATTCATCATTTGCATATAAAGCATATTCATGTGCATATTGATTATTAACCTCTTCTAAAGTTAAATCCTCATATGAGCCACTAAAACTTGTAGGGTTAAATTTATGATAAACATAATTTGCCCCAAACTTTAATTTGTGGTTTTTAGGAAAATATGCAATATCCGTTTTCATATTCCAGTCTCGGATACCTGAAAACATTTTCGTTGTCGACTCCGACAAATTTTCTAATTTCTGAGTGCCATTTAGTTCAAATGAATAGTCTGTGAAAATAATAGACGTATTCATAAATAATTGGCTATTAAAAAGATGATTCCACCGTAGAGAAGCCGTGGCATTACCCCACGGAATATTCACATTAAAACCCCAATCTTCACTATTAAAAGTAAAGACATCTCGCCCAAAATATCCACTTATAAAAACTCTATCTTTTTTAGATAATCTATAATTTGCTTTTGTTGTTAAGTCATAAAAGTAGTAACCGCTTCCAGAGAAAGAAGTTGTGTCAACATAGGGTTTTGTTAATACATCAAAATATGTTCTTCTTGCTGAAACAATAAAAGAGCTGGTATCTTTTTTAATAGGCCCTTCAATGGTTATTCGCGATGATATTAGGCCTATTCCACCTTCCGCCCCAAACTTTTTATTATTACCATCCTTCATGTTTATATCTAGTACAGATGATAATCTTCCTCCATAATTGGCAGGCATTGATCCTTTAATTAATTCGATATTATTAATAGCATCACTATTAAAGACAGAAAAGAACCCAAATAAATGCGATGCATTATAAACTACAGCTTCATCTAGTAGAATTAAATTTTGGTCAGGCCCTCCACCCCTTACATAAAAACCAGATGTCCCTTCCCCTCCAGATTGAATCCCAGGTAATAATTGAATGGTTTTTAAAATATCTTTTTCTCCCATTAAAACAGGTAGTTTGTCAATAGTTTTAATTTCTAATTCTAATTTTCCAATATCAGAACTTTGAATATTAATATCTTTTCTTTCCCCAGTTAATTCAACCTCTACTAAATTATTACTAGTTTTTTTCAAGTTAATATTGAATTCATTATTATTAAGCCCCGGATCTATATTTAGAGTTGTAGTTATGTAGCCGATATATGATATTTGGACACTGTATTGGCCATCGGGTATAGTAACCGAAAACCAACCATAATTATTAGTACTAGTTCCTAGATTTAATTCGGGAATAAAGACAGTTGCGCCAATTAAGGACTCTCCGTTATCAAAATCTTTAACGCTACCAGAGATGGTTATGGTTTCTTGTGAGTATATAATGAATGGCAATAAAAGAAATAAGATTAAGTTATTTTTCATGGCTGCAATTTTAATATTTTATTTTCAATTATGCTTGAATTTTTTTTATAATTTCTATACTGTCATTAATATTCACCACATTTTTTATATATACTTTAAGTCGATTATTGTCCTCTTTAATAGAGTGGCCTAAATTCTGATCAATTTGAATAAGGTTAATAATATTATTTAAAACCTTCTGACCCATAGGTTTATTCATTTGTTTTTCTTGGAAGACAATAATCATATTGTTTTTTTTTAAAATAATTTTTTCACAATTAATTTTTTCTGCTAATGATCTTAAATGGATAGAATTAATGAGTTCAATTGTTTCTTTTGGGATTTTTCCAAATCTATCAGTTAATTCTTTTTTAAAATTAATTATTTCTACATCTTGCTTGGATGTGCTTAGCTTTTTATATAAGTTCATCCTTTCAGCAACATCTGAAACATAGTTATTAGGTATTAACAATTCTAAATCGGTTTCAATAGAACATTTAATTGAACTTTGAAATTCATTGTTTGCAAATGAAGACTGTTTAAATTTAACTTCTTTTAACTCTATAATTGCTTCGTCTAGAATTTTTTGATAGTTAGCAAATCCCATTTCTTCAATAAACCCAGATTGCTCCGCACCGAGCATATTTCCTGCTCCTCTGATTTCTAAATCTTTCATGGCGATATTAAATCCGTCTCCTAATTTAGATAAATTACTTATTGCATTTAATCGTTTAATTGCAGCATCTTTCATTTTATTAAATGGTGGAGTCATTAAATAACAAAACGCCTTTTTATTTGATCTTCCAACCCGCCCTCTCATTTGATGTAGGTCGGCTAAACCAAAGTTCTGCGCATTATTAATGATAATTGTATTGGCATTTGGAATATCTAATCCATTTTCAATAATTGTAGTTGTAATTAAAACATCAAAATCTCCTTGGATAAAATCTAAGATGGTTTTTTCTAATTTTTTTGACTCCATTTGTCCATGCGCAAATCTAACTTCTAAATTTGGACACATTTTTGTTATCATGAAGTGAAAGTCTTCAATATTATTTATTCGATTATGGACAAAAAAAACCTGCCCATTTCTACTGACTTCATATGTAATAATTTCTTTTATTAGCTCCAAGTTAAATGGGGTTACTTTTGTTTCTATTGGATTTCTATTCTTTGGATATGTTGTCATAATAGAAAGATCACGAGAACCCATTAATGAAAACTGTAATGTTCTTGGAATTGGGGTAGCTGTTAATGTTAGTGTATCTATATTTTCTTTTATTGTTTTCAGCTTATCTTTAGTAGAAACACCAAACTTTTGCTCTTCATCTATAATTAACAATCCAAGATCTTTGAACTTTATGTCGTCACTGATAATCCGATGAGTTCCTATAATGATATCTATTAGTCCCTCCTCTAAATCTTTGATAATTTTAGTTGAGTCTTTTTTAGAAACAAATCTATTTAGGTATTTAATCGTGCAGGGGAACTTTGCTAGTCTTTTTGTAAATGTTTTATTATGTTGTATAGCAAGGATAGTTGTTGGAACTAATATAGCAACCTGTTTATTGTCAGCGACAGCCTTAAATGCTGCTCGGATAGCAATTTCTGTTTTCCCAAATCCAACATCACCACACACTAATCGATCCATTGGGCTTGGGCTTTCCATATCCTCTTTAATAGCTTGAGTAATTTTGACCTGATCTTCAGTATCTTGAAAAAGAAACGATGCTTCTAACTCATTTTGTAAATAAGTATCCTTTGAGAAGGAGAATCCAGTAGTCATTTTTCTTTTTGCATATAACTTAATTAAGTCAAACGCAATTACTTTGATTTTTCGTTTCACCTTTTCTTTCAAGTTTTTCCATCTTGGCGAACCTAACTTGTCTAGTTTTAACTCAACAGTACCCTCTTTATATTTAGAAATTTTATGAAGAGAATGAATACTAATGTATAGCACATCGTCATTTTTATAGATTATTCGAATTGACTCTTGTTTTTTACCCCCGGAGTGTTTAATTCTCAATCCATCAAAGACTCCAATACCATAATCAAAATGAGTGATATAGTCTCCTTTTTTTAGATTGGTTATGTCTCGAAGACCAACCATATTATCAGTTTTATAAATTCGCTTAGATTTATATTGATGATGTCGATCAAAAATTTGATGATCAGTATATAATACTACTTTATTATTATTGTCAATAAATCCTTCTTTTAAAGAATTGGCACATTTTATCAATGTGATTAAGTGGGAATAATTGTTAAAAATACTAACCAATCTTTTCATTTGATTCTCCGAGGAAACCGTAATCATGTTTTGATAGCCTTCTTTTTTATAATCATGCAAATGATTAATTAAAATATCAAAATTCTTATTAAAGGAAGGCTGTACAGTGGAATTAAACCGTATTTTCTTCAAATTCCCTTCATCTGTTATACTTCCGGTATAGATGCAATGATATTTTGAAATTATATCTTTTAAAATAGAATTAGAAGTGCCCTGATCTTTTAAATTATCCTTTTTTTTGTCTAAAAATAAGCTAGAATTATTAATCCATATAATTGTGTTTTTTGGCAAATACTCAAACAAGAATGTTTTTTCAGATGATGCTAATTCCTTTTCCATATTTGGAAATACGTCCACTTGAGTTAATTTTTTGATAGAAATTTGAGACCCGACCTCAAAACACGTGATTTCTTCGACTCGATCATTGTCTAAAATAATTCTATATGGCATTTCATTAGAATATGAAAATATATCAATAATAAACCCACGGATTGAAAAATCGCCAGGTTCTAACACAAAACGTTCTCCTTTAAAATCTAATTCATTTAACTTTTCAATCAATTCTTCCAGGTTGATTTCCCCCCCCAATTCTATTGTAAGGCGGCTTTTTTTAAAATCAGTTTTCCGGATAATTTTTTCTTGGATAGCTTCTGGATAAGTAACAATAGATGTTTTTTTTTGACTTAATATATTTTTTAATGCTCCAATTCGTTCGAGAACAACATTGTTGTCCCCCGCTTTAATTCTCTTTGATGATGGGAGGAGGAAAGACCGAGTATTAATGTTTAAATTATTTAAATCGTCTAAAAAATATAGTGCATCTTCTAGGTTTTCTAGAATAAATAATATGTTAAAATTAGTTTTTTGAATTATAGTTGCAGCAATAATGGGTTTTAATGATCCATTTAAATTGTCCAAAAAAATTTTTTCTTTATTTACCGATAAGTTTAGTGAATCAATAATGGTTTGAGTACACGGATCTTCATTAAATAATTTTAAAAAATCAAACTTTTCCACTAATGATAAAATTCTAATAGTCGAGCGACCATATTTTTTGATCCAACGACAAAAGGACTTCTTTCATGTATTTTAACTGGCTTTACATCTAAGATAGAGGTGTTTAGATTTGTCGATTCGCCATTTGCATTTTTTGCAATGAATGCAATTGGATTACACTCATAAATTAATCGTAATTGCCCATGTGGCTTATCTGCTGTTTTAGGATAAATAAAAATTCCTCCTTTTAGCATATTGCGATGGAAATCTGCCACTAATGAGCCAATGAATCTTCCGGTGTGTGTTCTTTTTTTATCCGAGCCGAGTTGTTTACAATAATCTAAAAATTGTTTAACGGGAGTTTCTAGAGAATTAAAATTCCCCTCATTTATAGAAAAAATATTCCCATTCACAGGAATGCGTATATTAGAATGTGTTAAGTTATATTCTTTTGTTTTTGTATTTAAAGTAAATCCAAAAACACTTTTATTCAATGCAAATACCATCATGGTTGCAGTTCCGTATATCACATAACAAGCTAGCTGCTGCTGCGATCCTTTTTGCAGAAATCCCTCTGGTGTATTTTTTAAAATAGAAAAAATACTTCCCACAGGGATATTTACATCTATATTAGAGGACCCATCTAAAGGATCCATTGCAATAATATATGCACCATCATTGTCACACGTTAAAATGCGTTCATTTTCTTCGGATAAAATACTGTGTATGTGCATGTTTTTTCTGAAAATGCGTATAAATATATCATTAGCTAATAAATCCAATTTTTGCACATCTTCATCTTGGACGTTTTTTTGACCACTAGATCCAAAGATATCTTGTTCCGCCTCATTTAATTGTTGATATACTTGAATCGATCCAGCTTGGATATCTAAAATGATTTCCTTTAATCCCGGATTGTAATTTTGAGAGTTTAAAAAATTAGAAAGATTCATAATAATTAAAAAAGAGTAATATATTTAAACACAAAATTAAGCTTAATATTTAAATGAAGGTATTAAAATTTGGCGGAGGCTGTTTAAAAGATTCAGAATCAATAAAAATTTTCTTCGATATTTTGAAAACATATGATACCGATATTATAATTGTTGTTTCAGCTTTTGATAAGCTCACCAATTTACTCGAAACTATTTATTATTCAGAAAATAAGAGATTTATATTGGTTGAAAGCTTTTTTAAAGACTTGATGTTATCTCTAAAGTTCTCAAATACACTTATAGATAGTATTTTAATGGAACTTTCTCGATTAACATCAATTCATATGTCAGAAGCGGACACCCTATCGATTGGAGAGTTAATTTCATCAAAGATTTTAAGTGCATATCTTCATGAGTTGAAATTTTCTCACACTTTTTTACATGCCCCTAACATTATTAAAACGAATAGTTCAGGGATTAACTCATCTATTAATTTAAAATCTACAATAATTGAAAAAAATAACTACATTAGTTACTATCCAAATAATTTGCGGGCCCCTATTTTAACACAAGGTTTTATCGGAGGATTCGACGATAATGGAAAATGTCAAATTGCATGTCTCGGTAGGGAGGGATCTGATTATAGCGCAGCTATTTTTGGTAGTATTTTTAATGCGACTCAGGTGGTTCTGTTTAAAGATGTTGATGGGATATATAGTGTAGATCCCAAACAGGACAAGTCAGCAACCCTCTTTTCTTCTTTAAGCTATGAGGACGCGTTTAATATTTGTAATCAAAAAAATACAGTGGTACACCCTAAAACTATCAGTCAGCTCAAGGATAAACGAATTCCTTTAGTTATAAAGAGTTTTAATAATTTAGAGAAACCAGGAACAATTATTATTTAGTGATTGCATTATCAATAGTTCCGCCAATTAATTTAGAACCAAAATCGGAATTTAGGCCAATACCCAAAGTAAACACGTCATATTTGGCTCTCGTCCAGTTGAAATGAACGGTAACTAGCAACAATTTTAATCGTGCACCTAAGGTTCCTTTAAAGCCATTTACCCCACCAAAAGAAAGGTTTAGTGGGTCACTAACATTATACTGTCCACCTTCAACAATACTAGATCCGTCCCAATCTAAAATAGTGTAATCTCCATTTAGAGCTAAGTTAGATTTAGAGTATTGATAACCAACACCGATATATGGTGTGAGGCCTAAAATCTTTTTACTTAGGATTAAATTAGAATTAAAGGCCTTTATGTCAAAATGCAAATTTTGACCAGGGTTAAATGTTAGGTTGCTAGTTAGTTTTGAGTAGGCAGCAAGTATAGATAGGTCAAATGGTAACACATTAATTCCAGGAATCCATTGTTTGATGTCATGTTTAAACCCAATACCCCAATACCCCAATTTTAAATCTTGCGCATTAACTTTTGGGGTCATTCGAAAGAGTATTTCAGTTTTTTTAATTAATCCAATACTGCCTTGAATATAAGGCATTGGCATGCCCTTTTCCCAATTTAGTCCCTCTGGCGAATCAAATAATTTTTGAAACTCCCCATTTATATTATAGCCAATTTCGGTAGTACTAGATGGACCAATAAAGGTAGATAATTCACCATTTTCACTATTAATTATCAACTCATCTAGATTTGGAGCAAACATCATTCTGTTATTCGGAGGGGTTATAAGATGAATACCAGCAGTAACATCAAATCCGGGGAATCGATGTGGCTTGCCAGTATTGTACCACCCGGAATTTAGTCCTGAACCAAGCCATTCTCCAAATGGAGCCATGTACCCTTCAATTAATTTTTCAGTATCATTTAGTGGACCATTTAAGAAGTCTTTTATTATTTCTTGAGATTTTGCCGTGAGTGATAAGCAAAAAAGGATTATTAAGACAAGATTAGTTTTTTTCATTTTAATTCGATTATTTTTTTAATTAGCACTTTCGATATTTCTTTACTTGATTGTTTTGATAATCCAGCAATATGTGGAGTAATAATTACATTACTACAATTTACTAAATAATTAAAATTCTCATCATTATTAATCTCATTAAATTGAAAATTTTCATTTTCAATTACATCTAAACATGCTCCAAGCACCTTTTTTCTTTTTAGGCCCCTTATTAAATCTTTGTTATGAACAACTCTTCCTCTTGACGTGTTGATTAAATAAAATGGATTTTTCATGCGTTCTAAAAATTGTTCATCAAGCAAGTTTATTGTTTCTGCATTAAGGGGGACATGTAAGCTAATAATATCACAGTCATTATAAATATCTTCCATTGAACATTCTTTAATATTTTTTTCCCCAAATCCGGATTTGTATTTATCATATGCTAAAACTTTACAGTTGAATCCGGAAATTTTGTTCGCTAAAGACTGTCCGGTATTTCCATAGCCAATGATTCCAATAGTCTTGCTTCCTAATTCATTCCCAGTGTTTTTTTTTCTTTCCCAAATATTTAATTTAACTTCATTGGTGCTATTGTGTATATTATGCAATAATGACAAGATCATCCCCAATGCATGTTCCCCCACAGAGTTGGCATTTCCTTCGCCAGAGTTAAAGCACTTTATGTCTAATTTGGCAGCCGTTGTTAGATCTATAGAATCCATGCCAGATCCATATCTCGCAATAAATTTCAAATTTTTCGCATTATTTAAGAATTCTCTGTTAATTTTTAATCTATTTCGCACAATTAGTCCGTCAAATTCATCGATAATTTTGAGCAATTTTTTTGTTGAGTCATTAAAATTGCATTTATACTGTATTTGATGAGAACTTAAACTCTCTGTTAATAGAGGGTCAACCTTATCTGTAATAAGAATCTTCATAAAAGATATTTAGCAATTGAAAAATAAATAAACAAGCCTATTACATCGCTCATTGTGGTGATGAATGGACCTGTGGCAAGTGCAGGGTCAACTTTCATTCTATTTAGAATTAGTGGAACAAATGTTCCAAATAGGGCTGCAAAAACCATAACAGTTAATAAAGACACACTCAGCATTAATGAGATGTTGGGCTGTAGATATAAAATTATAGAAAAAATAAATAATAAAATACAACAAATTAGACCGTTTAATAATGCTACGCTGAATTCTTTAATAAAGCGTTTATACCAACTATCTATTCCTAAGTTGTTTGCCGCTAAACCTTGGACAATAATGGCGGAAGATTGCACTCCAACATTCCCCCCCATGGCAGTAATTAATGGAATAAAAAAAGCTAAAAACGGATTTTTTTCTATTTCAAATAATCCTATAATTTGAGCACCAAGGAGGCCCCCAATCATTCCAATTATGAGCCAAGGAATTCGCGCTCTTGTCAACGTTAAAACATTGTCTAGCGGCTCAATATGATCACTGATTCCTGAGGCCATTTGATAATCTTTCCCGGCCTCTTCTTTAATAAGGTCGACAACATCATCAATCGTAATTCGGCCCACTAGCTCATTTTTTTCATTAACTACAGGAAGAACAATTAAATCATACTTATTCATAATTCTTGCCACCTCTTCTGCACTGGTAGATGTTTGAACGGAGATAATTTGCTTATTGTAAATGTCACTAATAAAAGTTTTTTCGGGTGTTAATAAGAGTTTTTTTAATGAGGCTGTTCCAGTTAGCTTATTTTTTTTATTTATAACATAAATAGTGTAAACTTTGTTGATATTTTGTGCCTGTTTTCTCATTTCAGAAACACATCTTAAAACACTCCAATTTTCTTGCACCTTAATTAGCTCTTTTGCCATGAGTGCTCCTGCGGAATTGTGTTGATAAGATAACAGATCTGCTATATTAATTGCTTGTTGAGGATCAGCAATGTTAGATAAAACTTCTTGTTGTTTTTTTTCTGGCAACTCTTGTATTACATCTGCTGCATCGTCTGAATCTAAATTCTCAATTACCTCTTTTACAATTTCTTGTAAACTTAAGTCCTCAAGGAGCATTTCACGCAAGTCTTCTTCTACATCAAGTAAGATGTCTGCACGCATTTCTTCGCCTAAAAGGGAGAATAAGTATTTGGATTTCTCAAAATCCAATAACTCTAATATTTCTGCTATGTCTGGAGCTAAAAGGTTGTCAATTTTTTGTAATAATTCAGAATTCTTTTTTTGATCAATCAACCATTCAATTAATGTAATAAAATCCTTGGTTAGTTGAAAATTCATCTTGTTTTGTCCTTAAAAATTTGAATTGTTAATTCAATAAATTGAGATACAGTTAATTCTTCAGCTCGACTATTCATTATTTTGGTTAGATTTAGCTCCTCCAAGTTAGTGATTTTTTTTAATGCATTTTTTAATGTTTTTCTTCTTTGCCCAAATGCTAATTTAACGACCTCAGTAAGCTGCTTATGATCACATTTTAATTTTGCGGTATTGTTTCGAGTTAGTTTAATTACGGATGAATTTACTTTTGGTTTAGGTCGAAAATCCTCAGGATAAACATCAAGTAATTGTGTACAGTTAAAATATGCCTGCATTAAAACACTAAGAATACCATATTTTTTTGATTTTGGCTTACTGCAAATTCTATCAGCAACTTCTTTTTGAAACATCCCAACAACTTGGTGTATGTTATTTCGATGTTCTAATACTTTGAACAAAATTTGACTAGATATGTTGTATGGAAAATTACCAATAATTGAATAAGAATCAATTTTTAAAATATCTAAATCAATTTTTAAAATATCTTCATAAATAATTTTAGTTTTTTGGAATTTATTTTTTAAAACTTCTATACATTCTTGATCAATTTCAATTAATATAATTTGATTAGTTTTTTTAATTAAAAATTGTGTCAGTGCACCTTGACCTGGACCTATTTCAATAATGTGTAGATTTTTGTTTAAGTCAAGGCTTTCAACAATTTGTTCTGATATTTTTTTGTTTATTAAAAAGTGTTGACCAAGATGTTTTTTTGCCTTTACTTTCATTTTTTTTAAATGATTTGTTTGATAAACAAAGATCTTTTTGCAGAAAACTGATTTGTGAATTTTGTTTCATGTTCTTTTTTTAATTTAATGGCGAAATCAGATTCATATTTTTGATATTTTTTCATGTCATCAGTTTCGTATTCAATAATATAAATTTCAGAACTACTTGTGTTCAATTTCTTATAAAATGAAAATTTTACAAACATGTTGGTTCTCATAACATCAGGTATATGGGTTTCTCGCATCCATTTTAGCCATGTGGCTTGAACTTTTTTAGCTATAGAAATTTCAATAGAATATATAATCATTGTAATTGTAAAAAATTATTTTGACGCAGCATTTTATATCTATTTCGAGCTTCATTTATAAAAATGCTATTGGGTGTTTTGAGGAGCATTTTTTCATAGATTTTTTTTGCTTCATTGGTTTCATTTAAGGCGTGTTCATAAATTTGAGCTTGATAAAATAAGGCATCGTCATATAATATGTCATAATAATACTCTTCACAAATTTTATTTAGGCAACGTATGGCATTTTCATATTCCTTTTTTTCTATAAAGACATCTGCTTCTTTCAATAATACTTCATCTATTAGTGAGTGTCCAGGGAATTCTTCTTTCAGGTTTTTTAATTGCGCTAAGCATTCACTATATTGTTTTTGGTTAAATAACAATTCCGCTTTTGCATATAATAACAATGCGGTTTCACTAGTATCTAAATTTAAATTATCAGAAATTAATAAAGAGAGCTTCATTGCATTATTAGCAATTAATTTAGATGTTGATAGCTTTAAAACCTTTAGTTGATTTTGAGCCCATTTAAAGTCGCCCTTGTAATAATTGATTTTTGTTTTTTCAAATTTAGCTTTTTGTCCAATGACGTCTTCATTAAATTCTTTTTCTACTTGTGCATATAATAAAGTAGATTCCCATATGTTGCCATTTTGAAGCCAAATTTTGGCTAACTCCATTTTACATATGGCAATATCATGGGGGTCTAGTATACTATTTTGAATAGCATTTTGTAATATTTCAATAGCATTACTTTGTTTATCTAAGTAAATTGCTAGAATTTCACAATAGTTTTTTAGTGTTGAAATAGTCTCTGTTTTCACCCCTAATTTGTCTAAAGTCAGTTTATGTTTATCGGCTAATTGCTCTATATCTTCCCTTTTTTTAATTTTTGGGCTGATTAGAGTCTCAAACTCAATGTCTAACAAACGAACACTGCTATATTCATAATAATATGAGTTTTCATGATTATGTTTCAATATATATTGAAATGCATTTTCGGCGGTTTTTAGATCTCCATTTTTTACAGCAATATCCCCCAATTGAATAATGTCTAACTGGTTGTCAGATATACGCTTGTCAATGCTAATTTCATAATCTAGCGCATCTTGAAACTTTTTCTCTTGCATAAATAGCCAAACAATTAGCTTAGAAACTTCATATGAGTTTTTTTTCTGAATACTTTTGATTAGTGTTTTTTTTAATTTTTTATTGTTTTCATTTTCTCCATCATCACTAATTGTGATTCGCAATTTGTTTTTACATGTTTGAAAATAGTTCGGATATTTATATAAAAGCTGAATTAGCTCGTTATACATTTTTTCAATTTCACCTAAATAAGAATAGATGTTCGCAATTTGCAGACTATAGCTTGCTTTATCATTTTTCTGTTTAGCAATACTATAGCCCTTGAGGGCAAACTCATACTGTTTAATTTTCATGAATTTAGAAGAGACTGTGGGCAAAAATCTAGTGTTTTTTTTCGCCTCATTAATGGCTGTCTCAAACTTTTCCCTGCCTTTAACAGGATCTCCTTGTATTATATATAGTTCGCCTAAATCAATTAAAATAGTAGGGTCATTTTTTTTCTTATAGAACCCCTTAATAGTTTTTTCAGCTTTTTTATATGATTGTATTTTTATTAAGCAGTCAATGTATTTACTATATATAGTTTTTACTTTTTTCTGCTTATAAATTTCTTCAAATAGACTGGCTGCGTTTAAAAAATCTCCTTTTTTATAATACTCTGCCGCTAACTGTTCAGTTTTGGTAGCTTGCGAATAAATAATGCTAGATAGTAAAAAGAGTAATATGGAAAATTTGATCTTCATACGTTTACTTAATTAATTCTTCTATCTTTTTATTTTTTTCTTCAAATTTATATATTTCTCTTTTTAATTGGGTTAGTATCAGATCTAATTTAGATGAAGTTTGGTTTATAATAGAGGCTTCTTGTTTTAAGTAATCGTCCAAGTCATCTCTTCTAAATTTAGAATTTGTGTAATCAGCTTTCAAATCTTGTAATTGACTTTGATTATGTTTTAATAGATTAGGCATTTTTTTTATTTCTTTTGCCCCCTCATAAATTGTGTTTACACAACTTAAATATTCGCTATATTCAAAATATATTAAATCAATTGCAACACTATCTAGTTTTTTTTCTTCAATCTTGGCTAAATTTAATTTGGCAATTTTAAGTGCATTTTGAACCTCACTCATGTTAAGCTTGTTTAAGCTGTAAAAATCTCTAGATATGTTTTGCTCTAACTCAGATATAGTGTGTATTTTTTCATTATTATACTGATTTTTGCATGAAATAAATATGATTAATAGAAAAAAAATAATTCTATTATATAGTGCCATATTTTCCATTATGTAGAAATAGTTATTTTATCAAAATTCAAATATTTCAATAAAGGCTTTGGCATTACAATCCCATCCGGTGTTTGATTTTCCTCCAATAGGCCAACTACAATTCTTGGTAATGCTAGTGCGCTCCCATTTAATGTGTGACATAAAAGATTTTTTCGGTCACTATTAATGTATTTTACATTTAGTCTATTGGACTGGTATGTTTCAAAATTAGAAACAGAGCTAACCTCAAGCCACTTTCCTTGTCCAGGCGCATAAATTTCAAAGTCATATGTCAGCGCAGAAGTAAATCCCAAATCCCCTCCACATAATCTAATTATTCGAAATGTGAGTCCCAATTTTTTAAGTAATTCAGAGACATGTTCAACCATTAATTTTAAAAGCTTGTAGGATTCAGTGGGGTGACAAATTTGTACTATTTCAACTTTATCAAATTGATGTAGTCGATTTAATCCCCGAACCTCTTTGCCATATGAGCCAGCCTCTCTTCTAAAGCAGGGGGAATATGCTGTGCATTTGACAGGTAGGTCCGACCTATTAAGTTTTGTGTCACTAAAGATGTTTGTAATAGGTACTTCGGCCGTAGGAATTACATATAGATTGTCACTTTCTATATGATACATCATGCCCTCCTTGTCGGGTAGTTGTCCAGTGTTAAATGCAGATTTTTCATTAACAAAATATGGAGGAATATATTCTTCATATCCAGCCTCTATATTCGCATCTAAAAAAAAGTTAATCAAGCCTCTCTGTAGTCGGGCACCCATTCCTCTATAAAGTGGAAATCCAGAGCCTGTTATTTGCGATCCTTTTTGAAAGTCAATAATATTATATTTTTCTGCCAGTTCCCAATGCGGCAGTAGTCCTTCAGTTTTCTTTTTCTCTCCCCATTCTAATTCTACAATATTGTCTTGAGCATCTTTCCCATCTGGGACATTCTCGTGTGGTGTATTTGGAATTTGAACTAGCAACTCTTTAATTTCCGCCTCAATTTCATTTGCCGATTCTATTAATTTTTTCGATTTATTTTTTATTTCAGATGCACGATTTTTTAATGAATCCAGGTTGTCGAATTCTCTATTTTGTGCTAATTCCGCTATTTGTTTAGCAATTTGATTGCCCTCTGCTAGGATTGTATCTAAATTTTGTTGATTACTAATCCGTTTTTTATCTAAATCTAAAATTAAGTGAATAGTAGGCGCGATATTAATGCCTCTTTTTTGTAAACTTTTAATAATAAAGTCTGTCTCTGCTTTTATTTTATTAATTTCTAACATGGGATTAAGTGATATGCATGAACAAATTTAAGTTTTATTCTAATTTTTTGAAAAATAATAAAAGAAAAGAGCTTCGTAGATTGTTTTTTTCGCAGATTTACCTAATCTGTGGTCACAGAGACAAAAGATTTATTCCCTGCCTTTTTCTTGAATTTGACAACACCACTTTTAAGTGCAAATAATGTGTGGTCTTTGCCCATACCCACATTTTCTCCAGCTTTATGTACAGTTCCTCTTTGTCTAACAATGATGTTTCCAGCCGTAATTGCTTGACCGCCAAATATCTTTACGCCGAGTCTTTTAGAATGTGATTCTCTTCCGTTTTTAGAACTTCCTGCTCCTTTTTTATGTGCCATGTCGTTTTATTTTTTAGCTGTTGTTTTTTTAGCTGTTGTTTTTTTAGCTGTTGTTTTTTTA
>PBKX01000024.1 GCA_002722215.1 Flavobacteriales bacterium
AATAATATAATTAACATCTTAGACAATATCATATATTAGTTGCCAATGTATTATTGTTGGTAATTGTTTATATATTATACCTGATACCTATATAAAATTCTCTACCCTTTATTGGCCCCCAAATGTTACTTATGTCAAAATACTGACCGAAAGGTTCTTGCCATGAAATAATTGGATCATCTTGTTTAAAATTTAAAATATTTTCACAACCTAAATAAATCTCTAAATTAAGGTTTGGTTTTTTTGCAGTAAATTGACCATTGATAATCCAATAAGGTTCGGATGTCTCTGGTCGTTGATATTCAATTGGGTTACCAGATGTATTAGGTAGTCTTTTCTTGCCATTCCAGTGAGCATTTACGTCTAAGTTCCAATTTTTATTTATAGGTCGGTATGATATTGTGTTAAGTAAGTGATGTTTTGAATTAAAGGGTAATTCATGTTTTTCTCCATTCGCATGTATTTTAAAAATATTTAAGTAATTATATGCTAATTTTAATCCGATAGTTTCCAATATCTCTAAACCTATTTCAACTTGTGTAGAGTTGCTTCTGCTTTCACCTTCGAAATTATGTACATATATTTCTAGATGATTTGTATAATAGTCAGGTTGAATTTGGTTTAGGAAATAAGTTTTATAGATATCTAATATAATCTGGATTTCTATATTTTCTCTATATACTGCTTGTAGTATATTGAATCCATAGTTATATGCTTTCTCTGGTTTTAGGTCATCGGCTATCAGAATATTTTTATTAGATGCTAATAAATGTGGATGTTCACTAAATAAATTGATTGTTTTCCATCCTGATCCAATGGCGAATCTAGCAATTGTATTTTCAGAAAAATTATATTTAATAAGAGCTCTAGGGGTAAGCATTACTCCATGTTTGTTATGGCGGTCTGCTCGAAATCCACTTATTATTTGAACATTGTCATTATTCCAATTAAAATTATTTTCCACAAATAACCCTGGTATTTTTTCATTTTGTGGGATACCTGAATATGTTTTTTGAAAACTATCATTAAATTCAATTACTTCACTTATATCTAGACTTTTGAAAGAAATTCCTGAAATTAATTTATGTGATTTCCAGTTTAAAATATGAGATATACTAAGATTATAATTAGTTTGGTTTGCTTGGTAGTTAGTTGTCCCATAATATGATGTTTGATCATGATATGATAATCCAGATTCTAGTTTTATAGCATGATTAGGATTAAATCTATACGAACTTTTATGATGGATCTCTGGTTGAAAAAAATCAATGACTTGTCCATATATAATATTACTACCTTTGTTATTTTCTATATTAAAATCTATTTGTCCTCCTATTCTCTCTTCATTTAAAAACCTTAATGTTGTTATTGTGTATAGCCCCTCTGTTTTATCACCATAAATCCATCTATTATAAATAGAGTATTTTGTTGTTTGTGGCATATCTAAAAATGTGTCATTATTGTTATCTATTTTATTTGTCGGTTGTGTAGTGTGTGTAGATAGAATGGCTTTCCACTTACCTATTTTAAAATTATAGTCAATATTTGCCTGTGATGATCTAAAACTATTTCTATATAGGTTTAGGAATATTTTTTCTGTGTCATTATATTCTTTTAATTCAATATTTATTTGTCCTGTTATACTATGTGGTCCTTGTAATACAGATGCTAGACCCTGAGAGATATTGATTTTGTTAATTAGTGTCCCTGGTATAGCACTAACTCCATAAGTATAATTAAGCCCTAAAACTAATGGAATTCCATCTATTAGTATTTGATTATATACCCCAGATAAACCTAAAAGACTTAATTCTTTACTATCCATAATAATATTAGTAGTTTTTGTTTGCACACTTATTTGTGTTTCAAAGCAACCTGCTAGATCACAACATGCAGCTTTTGTTAGTTCTGTAGCTGTTATTGTTTCAATTTTTAATGCTTTTGATTTATCTATATATATCCCAGATGAATTTTCTGTCAACTCTATTGAATTTAATGTATTTGATGGCTCTAATTTTGTTAGTATTGTATTTTGATTTGTGATTATAACAGTATCTGCCTGAAATCCAATAAAACTAATTATTAATCGATAATCTTCTACATTGTCTTTTGTGATCTTAAAATTCCCATCCTTATCAGTTGTTGAGCCTTGCGTTGTGCCAATCCAATGAACAGTAGCATTAAATAGTGGGTTTAGTTGATTGTCGACTATTTTACCAGTAATTGTATCTTGAGAGAATAGATAAAACGGCAGTGCAATAAGAAATAATAATCTATACATTGTAGGAATGTACGTATAATAATTAATATTATAATTAGTGGTGTGATTATATATATTAATTTTCCAGGTATTTTAAAGTAATTATGATGTAAAATATATAATTTTATAATCTTTATGATTATGAATCGAATAGTTATATTTTTTCTTTTTCCCATGTTTATGTTTAGTCAAAATGATTTTTACATAGGATTTGGTTCTATAACTACTTTTGCGCAATTAAAGGATGGGAATAATTATTCTGAAAAAGAGAATATAGATTATGGATTATATTATGGCAATAACCTTAAGTGGACTAATAAATTCATGACTACTTTAGAAGTTTTTTATTTAAATCAAAAAGTAATTTTAAATCAAAGTCGTAGCTCTAGATTTGAGTTGCATCAAAATATTGGCTTTGGTATTAAGCCTGGATTTTATTCTGGTAAACATAGTGTTCATTTAAGTGCAGGTATTTTAGGTGTATATGTTTTTGATAAACATGAGAATGGCACTCAATTTGATCATTTTGATGATTCTTATTATTATGGTATGGATTATAACTATGATTTAACAGAAAAAGTTTCGTGTAATTTTGGTGTTTTGTTATCCGATTTTTATTCAACTAGTTATTTTACTAACGGAGAATTACAGGAATTCGCTGTATTTCAATTCACTCTGCAATATAACGTCTTTTAATGTCTATGGAGAGTTAGGGTTTTACTTGAATTATTTGTGCGTTTGTTGAAATAATTGAACCTAAACCATTTTGAACATTTGAGTATACAGGGATTACTTCACCTCCAAAAATGCCTATAGGCCCTTTTTCTCGATGATTGTCAAGAGAATTATAATAGCTATAAGTGTCTGCACTGAAGACAGAAAATTGTAAGCCAATTGTGTCACAATCTTCATATCGATATCCTTCATTTATTATATCTATTCGAATATTTTTTTCTTGTCCATTAAATAATGCATCGGAAAACACAACTTGTTGTCCAGAAAAAGTATATCCATCCCAGGGGATTCCGTTTGATGGAAAAGAAGGGTCATTAGAGGCAAATTCTTGATATCCTCTTGTGTAATAATATGTTTCAATTTCACCATATTCATTCTCCCATTTTTTGAAGCATTTAGAAAATAGTTTTAATCTATAGTAATTATCTGCATTAGTATCATCAATAAAGCTAAAACTAAAGCCAATTTGTGTATCATGACTTATTGTGTCTATATCTATGTCATATATTTCAATATCATCCGGGATAAATGTGTTAGCATAAATACTAGGATAGTTTGGATGGCTAGCCTCAATTCGATAGTTTTTATTTTTGCTTGGTATGATATGAGATTCATAATAGTTCATTGGAATTGAGTCCAATGAAAATGGTCCATTATTGAAATAATAACTAATCGTATTATCTATATTCACATTGAGTGTGTCTAATAGGACATCGTTCTCATATAAAACAACTTCTGCATTATTTATAGAGCTTGGGATTTCATTTGAAAAAGCCCCTACTGAATGTGAAACTAATAATCGTATTGTGGTATCTGTATCTAATATGCCATTCATGACTAAAACAGGGGGCGTCTCAGGAATATCTAAGTCTACTACTGTTTCCATGTTTTCACATGAAAAATAAACAATAACTATCCAGATGTATAAAATAATTTTTTTCATGATTTATATTATAGTTTATATCTTAAGGAGATTGATGGAATGATTGGGAATAATGATACCTGTTTTGCTACTCTGTCACCATTTTCATCATGTGATAAATAAGCAAAAAATGGATTTTTTCGATTATAAGCATTATATGCGCCAAAGGATATAATTCTTTCGTAATATTTTTTTTGTTTATGGTGAGTTAATCCAATATCTAGTCTATGGTAAGCATTTAATCTTGTTGAATTTCTTTCACCATATGACTCAACTAAATCAATCATGTTATTATTTCCCCATTCGGAATATGGTTGTCCTAAATACATTGCTTGAGGAAAAGTAATTGCATTACCTGTACCATATGTCCAGGTAGTTGAAATGTCCCATTTTTCATTTATTTTATGAGAAAAAACAAGTGCAAAATCATGTCTTCTGTCATATTTATATGGATACCATTGTCCAAAATTTATATTTTCAAACTGTCTATTTGTCCATGATAATGTATATCCAATCCATCCTGTAGTTCGACCTGTTTTCTTTTGTAAGAACAATTCCAAACCATATGACTCTCCTTTTCCTCCTGTTTCTATTGAATTCTCCCAGCTTTCAGTGCTTTCAAGATTAGAATATCCTGCTTTATATGTTATTAAATTAGACATTGTTTTATAGTATGCTTCTATACTTAATTCAAGTTTTGAATTTTCATTTAAAATAGGATGTAGAAAATCGAAGCCTTCTAAAATAGTATTCATGCTAGCAGCTATTTGTTTTGAAGATTGTGAAGGAACACTATCAATAGCTGGTAACCATAAATCACTAGGAAATCCAACAGATGAGTTAGATAGCAAATGAATATTTTGTTTCATATCTGCATATGATAACTTTATAGAAGCATTCTCATTCAGTAAATATCTTGCTGAGAATCTAGGTTGTAAGCTAAATTTATCTAAAGAGTAGTAGCCACAATGTATACCTATATTAGCTTTTAATCGATCTGTTATCTTTACATTATCTTCTAAATAAGCAAACATTTCTTGAGCATTAATACGTTCAGAGAAATTTAACAGTGTATCTAGAGTGAAATTTGCGAGTGAGTCAGGTGTTGAAAAATTTAAACTTAAACTTGTTTCGCCCGGAAAAAAATGATGATAAGTATAAGAGTAGCCAAATTTCAGATTGTGAATTGGATTTGGGGAGTAGTCAAAATCAATTCTTCCTGCATAGTCTTTTATGCCAGATATATATCCAAATCCAATATCATAGATTTCATTTCCAGTCAATGTGTTTGTTGTTGAATTAACGCCAAAATCAGTATCAAATGCATACCGACTATACGTAAGTGTAGTGTTACTGAATAATTTATTGTTAAATAAATGATTCCATCTTAACGTAGATGTAATATTCCCATATCCTAATCCAAATTTTAGTGCGTCAGAATAGTCATTCTCGTTTTCTGCATAATCAACCCCGAATTGATCTCTACCTAAATAACTACTAAGAAAAATCCTATCTTTATTCGAAATTTTGTGATTAATCTTCATGTTAAGATCATAAAAATACATATTAAGATTTGTGTTCTCGGGAATAAAAGGTCTGACAATTAAATCTGCGTAAGTTCTTCTTGCAGAAATAATAAAAGAGGTACGATCTTTAATGATAGGTCCTTCAAAAGTGAATTTAGATGAAATAAGTCCAATTGTAATATCACTTTTTAATTTTTTCATATTACCTTCTTTCATGTCAATTTCCAAAACAGATGATAGTCTACCACCAAATCGTGCAGGAAAGCCTCCTTTTGTTAGTCTTATATTTTTGATTGCATCAGGGTTAAAAATAGAGAATAATCCCCCCAAATGTGCGGCATTATAGACAGGTACACCATCTAGTAAAATTAGATTTTGATCCGGCCCTCCACCTCTCACATAGAATCCAGAGGTCCCTTCACTACTTTGTACACCTGGTAATAGTTGAATAGCTTTTAACACGTCAACTTCTCCAAGTAAAGCAGGAATTTTAAACACTTGTTTAATTGGTAAGTCGATCACCGATGTTTCTGTTTTTTCTACTATACTTTTTTCACCAAATAGTTTGACTTCATTAAGTTCAGATGTTGTATTAGTAAATTCAATATTTTTGGAAATATCTGATTTTAAATTAATGTTTAGCATCCGTGAAGAATATCCAATATATGAATATGATATTGTATGCTTTCCTGTAGGCAGTGTTATGCTATAAAATCCAAAATTATTAGATGTCGTCCCAACACTTAGAGAGTCCACTACAATATTAGCTCCAAAGATATTTTCACCATTAGAAATATCTGTTATATATCCACTAAGCGTATGTGTCTGAGAATATGTGTTTGTATATAACAATACAAGGATACTAATTATCAACAATCTCATTATATTATAATTAATTAAAAAAGCGAAGGTAATAATAATTTCAGTGACAAATTTATTTTAAAGCTCCGAAAGGCTGTCAACCTTATGATATACCCCCGTAGAATGCGACTAATTGCACGGAGCTGTTAAAATAAATTTACTAATATTATATCAACAACCGTGCCAAACTCATTTCTTATAATTTGATATATTGTTTAAATTTGGGCATGCGTTATTCTAGTTTTAAAAAAATAATCATTTTATTGTTTGTGTCTTTATATTCTTTTAGTCAAGAAAAATATGTGAAAAATGATCATGTTTCAATAGATACTCGTGTTGAAAATGAGCATTACATTATTGACTATACTTTCAAAGATCATCGGGAATTCCTTCATGAAATAGATATTGTATTTGAAAAAGATCAAACCGATACAATGATTAAAAAATTTGGATTTCCTAGTTCTTTATTAAAGAATAATCAAAATAGTTTTGAAAAAGAAGATTTAAAACAAAGAAATGAAATTATAAAAAATGGTTTATTTTTAATAGATGGGGGAGTGATTCAAAAAGATAAAAAAGCAATAGTAAAATATTATAGAGAAACTACATATCAAATAGCTAATTATATTATAAGTTATTTAAAACTAAACAATCAAGATACAAGACAAAATAGAATTGAAATGGCAATGAAATTTGTACAAGATATTCCATATGCTATACCAGAAGAAGGTAGAAGAATTTATAAAAATGGATATATTACGCCACCAGAGGTATTAATTGAAGGTTATGGAGATTGTGATTCAAAAACTATTCTTTTTGTTTGTATTATGAGTTTTTTGATTGATTCAGATGATATTTTATTTGTTTCAATACCGGGGCATATTTTTTCAGCGATTAAAGATGAAAATCATGTTGTACATGTGAATTCAATAGATGACCATTATATACCTTATACTCAAAGAAACTATGAAGATAATAGAGATGGACAATATATAGAATATAATGGCTTTAAATATTTTGTGTGTGAAACGGCAGGGCCAGGAAGATCTAATTATGGTCAAGCTTATCAGTACCAATCTAAAAAAACAGGGACTGAGGATGCATCTTTTTTTAAGGGATTACAAGATATATTGGAATATGTACCTGTAACATCGATGGATAGGCCGATCAGTAAAATTAGACATTGTAAGATAGAGACATTTGATTTGAGTGAGATTTTTGTATTTTTTGGTGATTGTTACCATGCTAATCAAATGGAGTATGTCAAAGATCGGAAGAACTTAGTTTTTAAATATCATTCATGTTATATGTTTAACCCCCCAAACATTTATGATGTGACACAACCTGTTAATTAGTTATATATTGTAATTATAAAAAATATGAAAACTCTATTTACTTTCTTTATTTGTTGCTCATCTGTTAGTTTTTGTCAAATTATATCTTCAGATCTTGACCAATCATGGTCAATATTTGATATTCAAGATATTTATAGTTTTGGTAATTTTCCTGATTATGTTGGTGAAATTAATTATCCAGTTAATGGCTATAAAATTACATATCTAACTTCTAATGAAGATGGAGATTTAGTATTAGCTTCAGGAGCTATTTTTGTTCCGTTAGATATTGATTGTTCTTTACCTATATTAAGTTGGCAACATGGAACAGTTGTGGCAGATGCTGGTGCTCCCTCAGAGAATATCTCAAATAGTATGATAGGTGTTATTGCTGCCTCACATGGTTATATTACTCTAATGAGTGATTATGTGGGATTAGGATCAGGAGAAGGCTTTCATAATTATTGTCATGCTGAAACCGAAGCTTCTGCTGTCATTGATTTCATTATTCAAAGTAATTTTTTTTTAAATTCTATTGGTGTTGAAACAAATGGGCAATTATTTTTAATGGGATATTCACAGGGTGGGCATGCAACTATGGCTACTGTTAAGGAATTAGAATTAAATTTTACAGAAACACTAAGTGTGACGGCTTCTGCTCCCATGGCTGGACCCTATAGTATGTCAGAGGCACAAGTAGATATGTTGAATACTATTTATCCAAATCCAGGTTATTTTCCATATATTATTTTTGCTTACCAGAATGTTTATGATAATTTATATAATGATGTTTCTGAACTTTTAAAACCTGGTTTTTCAGACTTATTCTCTATGTATGATGGCACTTATTCAATGACTGAAATAAATGATGAAATATGGTCTATTGGAGAGTCATTATATGATATCCCAGCTAATGAATTTACCCCGCTAGACATGATTCAAGATGATTATTATCAAGCATATCAAAATAATGATAATCACCCTTTTAGGATAGCTTTAGAAGAAAATGACCTAATTGATTTTATACCTCAGTCACCTATGCGTCTTATTCATTGTTCTGGTGATAATGATGTCCCCTATACCAACTCTGTCATGGCTTGGAATGCATTTTCTCCGTTTGTGGCCGAAGAATTAGTCTTACTAGATGGTGGGTATTTTAGTCATTCTGAGTGTGCGCAATTTGCAATTATCTCTGCAAAACTTTTTTTTGATGAGTTAGCTGACTTTTGTATAGAAACAAACTTAATTGAGACTCTTAACTCTAAACAAATTATCAATACTTTTGATCTTCTTGGTAAGCCAACTAGTTTACAAGAAAGCAATCTTGTTCTTAGATTATATAGTGATGGTTCTGTAGATAAATTATTTTTATTTTAATATTCAATTAATCCACTTGTAGGGTAAAATGTTGGGATATAAGCTCTTCTACTTCTTGCTCTCCCTCCAAATACTCCGTATCCTCCATCAATATTTGAGTCAATAAAAATCGCTTCACTATTAAAAATAAAGTTATTAGAATCTCTATTTTGCTCTCTTCTAGTTAGATTAAATTGATATAAGTTTTCACTATATGATGTTACTTCAATATAAAAGTGATCATATATGCCTTCCGGTTTTTTTACTTCTATAAATAGGCTTTTTTCTTCTCCTTCAAATAATTCATCACTAAAGTATCCATTTCTACCCTTATAGTATGTGTTGGATGAGTTATATCTATTAATTGGAATAAGAAATGCTGGATCATGTACTTCATATATACATGATTTTTCTTTAGAAGAAAATGTGTTCACCATCATTATCTTTAATTGATAATAATTTTTTTGATTAGGTGTATCTTTTAATACAATATTAAAGTCACATAATGCCTCCTCAGATGATTCATCTATCTCTGCTTTTATTTCAAAATCTGTTATCGAATATGTTGGTTTAGATGGCATTGTTTCTATAGAAGTAATAGTGGGATAATTACTCACCTCTACATTCAGTTGGTATGTTTTATTTTCTTCAGGTGTGAAAGAAGGATTTGTATAACAGTAACATTTATTTGTAAATTCTAATGGATATTGATTAATTATCGTATTATTTTCATTATTAATTTCATTAATTACTGCATCTGCATAGCTTATGACAGGGATACTATCTGTGTATATAAAGTCATCTAATGTACCCATTCCTTCAATCGAGTTAGATACGAGTAAAAATTGACTTTGAGCATCCCAGTATTCATCTGTTATCATATAGCTATTTATTACTAATTTAGATTCAATTGAAGGTAATTCTATGTTTAATGCTTTTTCACATGAACTTAATGTTATTAATAAAGTAACTATAGCAAGTATTTTATTCATTTTTTAGAATTTAAAACTATATCTTATAGATGGTATTATTGGAAATAGAGTGATTTGTCTTGCCTGTTTTTTTCTTATGCCATTTTCTAATTCTTCTTGAAGATATATAAAAAAAGGATTTTTCCTATTATAGACATTATATATTGATATTGTCCATGTTCTTTCTCCCCATTTTTTTTGTTTAATAAAATTACATCCTAAATCTAGCCTATGATATGGGGCTAGAGTAAAATCATTTTTTGCCCCATAATCAAAATATTCTACAAAACGATCACCAGCTATTAATAGGTATTGTGCGATGGGCATTGTTATTGAATTTCCTGTTCCATAAATCCAACTTAAATGGCATGAAATTCCCTCTTTAATTTTATAAGAAGATACTATAGATAAGTCATGTTTCCTATTAAATTTATATGGATATATATTCCCTAAGTTAATGTTTTCAAATTGTCGGGTGCTGTTTGACAATGTGTATCCAATCCATCCGTTAAATTTGCCTGTATTTTTTTTAAAAAAGAATTCAATCCCTTTTGATGTACCAAGACCTTCGTCCTCTATTCTTTCTTGCCATGAGGAGAAGTTGGTGCCTAAAATATTTGTTCCTTCAGAGAAGGTTATTAAGTCTTCCATCTTTTTGTAATAAGCTTCTATACTGAACTGGTATATATTATCATTAAATGATTTGTGATATCCAATGACTAATTGTCTAGAAAATTGGGGCCTCACTAAATCAGTCGCAGGTACCCACATATCATTTGGGAGTCCAAAACTTGAATTAGTAAGTAGGTGGATATTTTGTTGCATACTTGCATAAGACAGTTTTACTGATGATAATTCACTTAACATATATCGTATTGATATTCTAGGTTGTGCAGATTGATATGTTTTTTGATTAACATTAAAAATAGAATAATGAATCCCACTATTTACTGATATTCTATGATTAATATTGTATAAATCTTCAAAATATAAAGTATAATTATTTGGCTTTATAGACTCTGAAAAGGTAATGGTTGTATCAGCAGAAAAATTTTCATAATCAGCATAAAAATCCATATATCCAGGGAAAAAATTATGCTTTATATAAGATAACCCAAGTTTGAAATAATGTTTTGAATTATATGCATAATCAAAATCTATTTTTATCCCGACATCTTCTATTCCACTTCTGTATAGGTAGTCACTATTTTCTATAAGTTCGATGGAATTATTATCTGTATATTGTGTACTTGTTTGATTGTATGTTGTAATTGTGTTGTCAAAATTATATCGGCTATATACTATCGTAGTATTTGCAAATATTTTGTTATTAATTAGATGATTCCACCTGATTGCGCTAATTATATTTTGCCAAGAAAGACCAAATTGGGTGTTGCTATTAAAAACTTGTGTGTCGATGCTTGTGCCATCTTCAAGCAATATGTTTTCCTCAGTATTATATTCATCTAATTGTCCAAAGAAAACATCTTTACCAGAGTAAAAACTCAAATAAATCCTATCTTTATTTGAGAATTTATGATTTATTTTAGCGTTTATGTCGTAAAAATAATAATTACCATTGCCATCAAAATCAATTTTATTTTCTAATGCTTTTACGATTGGCTCTTTAAAGATGTCAAGCCAAGTTCTTCTAGCAGAAATTAAAATCGATGTTGTATCTTTTTTTATAGGTCCTTGAATGGTAATTTTTCCTGATATTAAGCCAACACCTCCATCGATTTGCCATTTTTTCATATTTCCATTCTTCATGTCAATTTCTAATACCGAAGATAATCTTCCACCAAACCTAGCAGGGAAACCTCCTTTAATTAAATTGATATTTTTAATTGCATCGTCATTGAAAACAGAAAAAAAACCTAACAAATGTGATGCGTGATAAATATTAACTCCGTCTAAAAGGATTAGATTTTGATCCGGTCCTCCTCCTCTGACATAAAAGCCTGAACTTCCTTCACTTCCTGATTGTACTCCTGGCAATAACTGAATAGACTTGAGAATATCTTTTTCTCCCATTAGAGCTGGTATATTTTTAACCTCTTTGATTGCTAGATTTATGACACTGCCATCTACATTTTTCGCATCTAATTCTTTAGAGCTTAAAATAACTTCATTTAATTTATTAGATGAAGGCTTCAGTTCAAAATTATGATCTACGTCAGACTGAATATCCAATTCTACTAATTCGGTTTGAAATCCTATGTAAGAACATTTAATAGTGGTTTTTCCAGGGATTATATTGATGCTAAAGTATCCATATGAATTTGATGTGGCTCCTTGTTTTGAATTAGTGTTATATATATTGGCACCAATTAATGTTTCCCCTGTCTCTTTGTCAATAATATATCCACTTAAATTATATTCAGTTTGTGCAATAGCAAACGAGTAAAAAATTAAAAAAAATAGAATTGTTAGTCTCATTTTTGAATATTTTTTATTTGAATGTAATAGGGATAGTTATTGTTTCATTTTCTCTTTTTATTTTTATTATTGTGGAATCTCCTTTTTGGAAATTACTTAGGCCTTCCATGTATTTCATGATATCAGTGACCTCTATGTCTCCAATTTGAATAACAATATCTCCTTTCAGTATTCCATGTTTGTCAGCTGTTTTGCCTTTTGTTACCCCATCAATCCTTAATCCATGATCATTGTATAAGTAGTCTGGCATAATCCCTAAGGTTACATTAAACTTTGGTGTTTGCTGTGTATCATTTATTGTTTCTTGATAAGTAAAATTTTCTATTTTTGCGGATTTAGTAATTATATCTTTCACATAAGACATGATTGAATACATCCCATTAAAGTTAATTTTCTCAACATCATCAGTTGGTTTATGATAATCTTCATGTTGACCAGTAAAAAAATGTAATACAGGTATTTCTTGTAAGTAAAAAGAGGTGTGGTCTGATGGTCCAATCCCAGATTCTGAAGTTATTAATTTAAAGTTATAAGTATTTGCTTTATTAATTAATTCTCCCCATTGATTACTTGTCCCTACGCCATTTAATGCTAGTTCTCTTTTTGTATTTAATCGGCCTACCATATCAAAATTTAACATAAACCTAACTTTTTGTAAATCAATTGTTGGATTTTTTGCAAAATATGATGATCCGAGTAGTCCAAGTTCTTCTCCTGAAAAGGCTATGAATAAATAGTTATATAAATTATTTTCACATAAAAGATCAATAAGATTAATTAATATACTTACTCCACTTGCATTGTCATCAGCTCCATTATGTATTTTTTTTTTGCCTGCATATAAGGATCCATGCCCCCCCCTTCCTAAATGATCGTAATGTGCTCCAATAATAATAGTTTCTTCTTTTTGATTGTCACAAAATCCTACAACATTAATGACTTCTATTTTTTTTCCTTTTCCAGTTTTATGAGGATTTGATTGAATAATGGCATTAAAAGATTGAAAATAGCCGTCTTCCCCTTTTTCCGACAATTTGTTTTGTTTAAATTTTTCAGCAATATATTGAGCAGCTTTTTTTTCTCCACATGTGCCAGTTTTTCTTCCCCGGAGTTTGTCAGATGCTAAATAGGCAACATCGTATTTCATCTTATCTATAATAATAGATTTATTTTCTTGTGAAATAGTATTGCTTGTAATTAAAATAAAAATGATTATAAATATATGTTTCATTGTATAAATAATTAATTTTGGACATAAAAATTCAAAATTATGAAACGATTTTATTATTTAGTATTATTTCTATTTTTATTTTCATTTGCCTGTAATAATAGCACTCAAAACAATATAAATACTAATATTGACAACGTCAATAGGGAGCTAATTCATTATAATCAAGAGAAGTATTTAAAAAATATCAAACAATTAACTTATGAAGGAGATAATGCAGAGGCTTATTGGAGTTTTGATGATAGTAAGTTAGTTTTTCAGGTTAAGAATAGTAATTGGGGAGCAAATTGTGATCAAATATTTATTACGGACACAAATAATTATTCTATGCGTAACGAGATTCCAGATTTAATTAGCACGGGTTTTGGACGGACTACTTGTTCGTATTTTTTGCCAGGGGATACAACTGTTTTGTATGCATCAACTCATTTAAGTGATTCTCTTTGTCCTCCTGAGCCTAAAAGACGAGATGATGGTAAATATGTATGGCCTATTTATAGTTCTTTTGATATTTTTATTTCAGATTTAAAGGGCAA
The DNA here is from genome assembly GCA_002722215.1 of Flavobacteriales bacterium. GTDB lineage: Bacteria > Bacteroidota > Bacteroidia > Flavobacteriales > TMED113 > SP256. Next base: position 14,169 of record PBKX01000024.1, read on the forward strand.
TATAGTGCAACAATTAACAAATGAAGATGGCTATGATGCTGAAGCTACTGTCTCTCCAATAGGTGATAAAATTGTATTTACATCGATGCGGTCAGGTGATTTAGAATTATATACATGTGACTTGAATGGTAATAATGTTTTTCAAGTCACAAATGAATTAGGGTATGATGGCGGTGCTTTTTTCTCAAATGATGGAAAAAAAATAATTTTCAGAGCCTCTAGGCCTAAAACAGTAGAACAGAGAACAGAATATAAGCAATTATTGTCAGAGGGCTTAGTGAAGCCAACAGAAATGGAATTGTATATATGTAATGTTGATGGTACAGGTCTTCAACAATTAACATTTTTAGGAGGTGCTAATTGGGCACCATTTTTTCATCCATCAGATGAAAAAGTAATTTTCTCATCTAATCATAATTCAAAAAAAGGTTTTCCATTTAATTTGTTTATGATTGATATTAATGGAGAAAACTTAGAGCAAATAACATATGATACTGTGTTTGATGCATTTCCAGTATTTTCAAATGATGGTAAGAAACTAGTATTTTCATCTAATAGAAATAATGGTGGGACTAGGTATACAAACTTGTTTATTGCTGATTGGGTAGAAGACTTGAATTAAATTATGAAAAAAGAAGAAATAATTAAATTAATATTAGAAGAACGTCAAAGACAAGATCTTAAGTGGGGAGAGCAAAATCATAATATCTATAAGTGGTTGGCTATACTTGGCGAAGAGATTGGAGAGGTAAATAAGGCGGCTTTAGAAGATAAATATGATGAGATAATTGATGAGTTAGTGCAAATAGGTGCTGTTGTCATTGCTATGATAGAGAGTTTGGAGCGGAATCATAAATAGATTTTATTTTTGTCAAATCCAAGGACTATGGAAGTATTATCGTACCTTTAACTTGTCTTTATTTTAAACATTTACCATGAAGATTGAAACATGTTTAAGTAATTTTGATAGCGTTTCATTAAATGATCTTAGTTCTGTTCGGTTAATGGATAGAATAGATACTAAGTTTGTTTTTCAGAAACAAAAAATCCTAGATTTGTTTTTGGCGCTACAACCATTTTATGATGTTTTAGAAGTTAATGAGCAAAAAATACAACGCTACAGATCTCTATATTATGATACGGATGATCGATTCTTTTTTAATCAACATCACAATAATAGAGTAAATCGTAATAAAGTTCGTTTTAGAGAGTATGTTGATAGTGGTTTAGTATTTTTAGAGATTAAATTAAAAAATAATAAAGGCAAAACAATGAAAAAAAGGGTGAAGGTCGATGTGGTCCCGAATGTATTGTCATTGGAACAAAAAAAATATATTAATAACATTACTGGTCAGGATTTGATTTTAAAGCCAAAACAATGGATTAATTTTAGTAGAATTACATTTGTTGATAAGTTAAAAACAGAAAGATTGACAATTGATTTAGATTTAAATTTTTCTAATGAAGAAAAGAGTGGTAGTTTTGGAAATATTGTTGTTGCTGAGGTGAAAAAAGAACGTGTTGCTCAATCTTCAAAATTTAAAGTAATTGCGAAGGGACATCGTATTTTACCTGTTCGGTTAAGTAAATACTGTATGTCAACAATTGATCTTGATAAAGATGTTAAGTATAATAGATTTAAAGAAAAATTATTATTAATGAATAAATTAAAAAAAGTATAATGGTATTATTATTGACTTTATTAGAGGGGAGCGAATTTCTTGGAGCTCCAATTTTTGATGCAGATGATTTTTGGAGATTATTATTAAAAACATTTTTTAATCTCATTGTAGTATTGATTTTAGCTCGGGGAATTTATTATCCTCTTACTAAAAATAAAGATTATTTATTTACTTATTTGCTAATAAGTTTAACTGTATTTGTTCTATGTGTATTACTTGATGATGTAAAGTTGCAATTAGGTTTTGCACTTGGTCTTTTTGCTATTTTTGGTATTATTCGTTATCGTACAGATCCTATCCCTATCAAGGAAATGACGTATCTATTTCTTGTTATTGGAGTTTCTGTAGTGAATGCACTTGCAAACAAAAAAATTAGTCACGCAGAGCTATTGTTTGCAAATTCGGTAATAATTTTCATTACTTATGGAATGGAAAGATTATGGTTATTAAAGCATGAGTCAAGAAAAAATATTGTTTATGAAAAAATAGACCTTATTGTCCCAGAAAAGAAAGATGAATTAATGACGGATTTAAGAAGTAGAACAGGTATTGATATTATCCGATTTGAAATTAAAAGGATTGATTTTTTAAGAGATGTTGCAAATATCTCTATTTATTATTATGAAAAAAGAGATAATTCATAGCGTTATATTTTTTATATATTTCATCCCTTTGTTTTTGTTTCCTCAAGATAATGATCATCAAACATGGACTAATCTTGAATTGAAATATAGGTATGCTGAAAGAGTAGATTTTATTTTTGATGGGGGACTTCGATTTACAGATAATTCGACATTGCTTTCAAAGTATTTTTTTGATTTTTCAATGAAAAGAAAGTGTAGTAATATATTTAGTTTTGCTCTTGGTATTCGACCTTTTTTTAAAAAAAATAATGATTTATTTTTCGAGAGAAGTACTAGATTTTATGGAGATGCTCGATTTAAAAGGAGTATCAATAAGCAAATGGATTTCAGTGTTAGGACAAGGATTCAAACTCAAATAGAAGAGGAGTTTGGCTTTTCTGAAAATGTCAAAAATAAAATAAGGGAAAAGGTCAAGCTTGTCTATAATCTAAAAGACTTTGATCTTGATGTTTTTTTGTCATTAGAATTATTTTATCTTTTTGGAGAGTCGTTTGAAAAGGTGAGGTATAACATGGGGTTAGAAAAAGCATTGATTCACAATCTAAATGTCAATATTAATTATTTGGTTCAGAATGAATTCAATACTAATCCAAGAGAATTAGTATTTGTACTTAGGAGTAATATCAGATATAACTTTTAAATAATTCCTTTTCATGAATTCCGTAGATAATTGATTATCTTTGTCTGATAAATACACTTATTATGCTGAGATTTTTTTACATCCTTTCATTTTTTATTTATCTGATATCTTATTCACAAAACCTTCCAGATGCGTATCATTTTTCTGATAACAACCAACAACTCTGGAGAGGAGGTTTGGATATTAATGATGGTTTATATTCTGAATCAAATATTGATACTATTTTCTTGTACTTTGATCAAGAAAATTATTGGAATCAGTTGCATGATAATTATTGTGACAAAATTAATATTTCAGCGACCATGATATATAAAAATGAAGTTTTTAATGAGGTGGGCGTTAGATTTAAAGGTCAAACATCTTATGCTAACACTAATGGAGATACTGGTGGAGGTCCTGGAGGTGGAGGTCCTGGAGGTGGAGGTCCTGGAGGTGGAGGTCCTGGAGGTGGTAACTCTGTTGATACAGATAAGAAATCTTTTAATATTGAATTAGATTGGATTAATAACCAGGATATTGATGGCTACGAAACTCTTAATTTGAATAATTGTTATCAGGATCCAAGTTTTTTAAGAGAATTTCTCTTTGAGAAGTTTGCTAGAAACTATATTCCTGCTGCGAAAGTTAATTTTATGCAATTAATGATTAATGATCAAAATTGGGGTATTTACCCAAATATTCAACAATTAGACAAAAAACATGCTAGCGAGTGGTTCTTTGATAATGAATGTACCAGATGGAGAGCTGAAGATCCTAGTAGTGAGGCTCCTGGATGTGGTGAGCCTGGTAGTGGAGGTGGAGGTCCTGGAGGAGGGGGGCCTAATTTTGGTGCAGGGACATCATCACTTAATTATTTAGGTGAGGATACTTCTAGTTATGTAGAGCATTATACACTTAAAAAAAGTTATATTGATAATCCATGGAATAATTTAATTAATGCGTGTCAAGTGGTCGATCAAGTGAACGATCTAGATGAGGGAGATGTGTATTCTGTTTTAAATCAATATCTCGATTTAGATGCTACTTTATGGCATTTAGCTATTGAAATAATATTTTCTGATGACGATAGTTATATTAATAAGGGAGGTATGGATTATTATGTGTATTACGATGTTTATAATGAAAGAATTTTGCCTATAGAATATGATGGGAATACTGTTTTTGGTAATGCAAATTGGAGCCCTTTTTATCATGAAGATGATGTTGATTTTGTGCTTTTAAATAAACTGCTATCAATCCAGGAAATAAGACAAAGATACCTTGCTCATTTTAGAACAATTTTAATGAATGCGTTTGATTCAGATTATATTGATGGCGAAATAGATCAATATGCTGATATGATTGATTCTTATGTGTATGATGATCCGCAAAAGATTTACACATATGATGACTTTATAAATGAAATCAATACACTAAAAGACTACTTTTCTAATAGATCTTCTTATTTATGGTCAAATAGCGAAATTTCAGAATCAGGTGTTGAAATTTTAAATGTAGAATATTATGTTGGGAGTAATTTGTTTGTTCAACCCAATTCATCTGAGGAGGTTCTAGTTAGTGTTTTGGTTGATGAGGTTGAATCTTTACCAGATGTTAATTTATACTATGGTACCGGTTTGACGGGGCGTTTTGAACGAGTTGAAATGAATTATGGTTTTTCTTCAGGTATTTATACTTATTCAATACCAGCACAAAATAGTGGTGAATATGTTCGTTTTTATGTTGAAACAATTACTGAAGATGGTTCTCGTAAATATAATCCAGAGGGGGCGGAACATGATGTCTATATTTATCAAGTAAAGATGGATGATCTTGTGTATATTGATTCCGATATTGTGATTAATGAGATTATGGCATCAAATGATGTGACGGTAGCAGATGAAATGGGTGAATTTGATGATTGGGTTGAAATATATAATAAAGGATCTGTTGCAATTAATTTAAGCAATTATCATTTGAGTGATGATATCTCAGTTTTAGGTAAATATACATTTCCAGATGTTACTCTTGCTCCAGATGAATATTTTATCGTTTGGGCTGATGATGATGAAGAAGAACAAGGTGATTATAATCATGCAACCTTTAACCTTTCAGCTTCTGGGGAGGAATTATATCTATCAGATCAAAATTTTAATATCTTAGATCAGCTTATTTTTGGTCAGCAAGAAACAGATATGGGATATGCTAGGGTGCCAAATGGAACGGGTAATTTTATTATGCAAGATCCTACCTTCTCTGCTAATAATGAATTTAATTCTTCGGATATAGAAATAATTAATCCTGTAAAGCATTTAGTGAAAACAGTAGATTTATTAGGTCGAGAAGGAACTCAATTGGGCTTTTTAATTGATTGTTTTGATGATGGCACTTATATTAAAAAGTATGTGATTGAATAAGTGAATTCTTATCTTATCATAATACTTTAAGGTATAATACTATCGCCAAGCTTTGTCTGCGTGTCATAGTTTTATTCGATTAAATTATCTATCTTCGCTCCAAATGGATTCCGTAGTTATATTGAGGTCAACTGCTCCATTAATTCCCTGTATATTCCCTGTTCCGCTATATTGCCATATTAATGGACATTTAATGTCAAATAAGATAGGTTCTTTTTTCATTAAATTGTTATCCGGTGGATTTTGAAATCCATTTTGTCGGGCTATCCAGATTTCATAGTCTGGAAATTTATTTCTAAGGTAT